>JAJYPT010000054.1 GCA_021795135.1 Actinomycetes bacterium | reverse complement strand
TTCGACAAGAACTGGCTCAAAAGCCTGTATTCCTAAACGGTGCAAAGTAGGAGCTCTGTTTAACAATACTGGATGTTCTTTGATGGCATCTTCTAATACATCCCATACCTGAGGACGTCTACGTTCTACCATCCGCTTAGCGGATTTGATATTTTGAGCTAAATCAGCATCTACTAACCTTTTCATGACAAAAGGTTTGAACAACTCTAAAGCCATCTGCTTAGGTAGTCCACATTGATGAAGTTTTAGATTAGGACCTACCACAATTACCGAACGCCCAGAATAATCGACTCTTTTACCTAATAGGTTTTGACGAAAACGTCCTTGTTTACCCTTGAGCATGTCAGATAAAGACTTAAGTGGTCTATTTCCAGGACCTGAAACAGGACGTCCTCTTCTACCGTTATCAAAAAGAGCATCTACAGCTTCTTGGAGCATTCTTTTTTCATTATTTACAATAATTTCAGGAGCACCTAAATCAAGGAGTCTTTTGAGCCTATTGTTTCTATTTATTACTCTTCTGTATAAATCATTTAAATCAGAAGTAGCAAAACGACCACCATCAAGCTGGACCATTGGACGCAAGTCAGGAGGGATAATAGGAACAACTTCTAAAATCATAGCTTGAGGATTGTTAATCCTATTACCATTTTCATCCCTGCGATTAAAAGCAGAAATTATTTTCAATCTTTTAATAGCTTTTTGCCTGCGTTGTAAAGAAAGTGGCTTAGAAGTAGCGTCTTCTTCAGGATCTATGACTTCGCGAAGTTTTGCTTCTTCTTCATCCAAATCAAGACGTTCAATGAGAGATGATATTACTTCAGCACCCATCCCGCCTTCAAAATATTCGCCATAACGGAAGTTTAATTCCCTCCATAAAGCTTCGTCTTCTATGATCTTTCTAGCATAAAGATCTTTAAACTCATCAAAAGATTTCCTTGCTAAATCAATTTCTGCTTGAGACCTTTCACGCATTGCTGTAATTTCTTTTTCAACAAGACGCTGACGAGCTTTGATCTCGGAATCTTTTGCATCAGAAGCCTCAAGAGATTCGATTTCTTCTTCTAAATCTTTAAATCTCTGATCTATATCTAAATCTCTTTGACGCTCAAGTTCAGAAATTTCTTCTAAAAGTTCTGCTTCAAGATTAGGTAAATCTCCATGACGACGCTCTTCATCAACCCAAGTAACTAAATTGGCAGCAAAATAAATTACCTTTTCCAATTGTTTTGCTTTGAGTTCTTCTTTAGCTAAAGTACCCATCAACAAATAGGCCAACCAAGAACGAGTCCCTCTTAAGAACCATATGTGAACAACAGGAGCAGCAAGCTCAATATGTCCCATGCGCTCTCGTCTTACTTTAGAGCGAGTAACTTCTACCCCACAACGCTCACAAACGATTCCTCTAAAACGAACTCTTTTATACTTACCGCAATAACATTCCCAGTCTTTGGTAGGCCCAAATATCTTTTCGCAAAATAGTCCATCTTTTTCTGGACGCAAAGTGCGGTAATTTATAGTTTCAGGCTTTTTTACTTCGCCAAAAGACCAAGCTCTAATATTATCTGTGGTTGCAAGACCTATTCGAAGCTGATCAAAATTATTTACATCAAGCATTACAAACTCCCCTCGCCCATTTGGTGAGATCTTTCTTCTGCCCCACGTTCTGGACGACTGATATCAATTCCTAATTCATCAGCTGTACGGAAAAAATCTTCCTCAAGTTCTCGCATCTCAATCTCTTCACCATTAGTAGATAGAACCTCAACATTGAGACACAAAGATTGCATTTCTTTGATAAGAACTTTAAAGCTTTCAGGTATACCTGGCTCAGGGATATTTTCACCCTTTACAATTGACTCATATACTTTTACTCGACCCACAACATCATCGGATTTTATAGTCAACAACTCTTGGAGTGCATAAGCTGCCCCATAAGCTTCTAGAGCCCAGACCTCCATCTCTCCAAAACGCTGACCTCCAAATTGAGCTTTTCCTCCCAAAGGTTGTTGGGTAATCATGGAGTAAGGTCCAGTAGAACGAGCATGGATCTTATCATCAACTAAATGAGCAAGTTTTAATATATACACATATCCTACACTGATTGGATTATCGTAGGGTTCGCCAGTTCTTCCGTTGTATAGAGTTACTTTTCCATCATTGCCCATTTGACGATCTTCATCTCTAGAGTCAGAATTGAGATTTTCAAATATATGTTTAATAGTTGGATGACGACCAGCTTGGTTTTCTTCATCCCAATGGGCTCCATCAAAAGAAGGAGTAGAAATCCAAACAGCAGGTTCAGTACGTGGGCGAGTTTTCTTTTCAGTCCCATGAGCTGCGCGAGCAATAGGATAATCTTCTTGTTGCCATCCCCATCTAGCTGCATATCCAAGATGTGATTCTAGAACTTGACCTACGTTCATACGGCTAGGAACACCTAAAGGATTCAAAATTATATCAACAGGAGAACCATCAGCTAGAAATGGCATATCTTCAATAGGAAGAATTTTGGAAATAACTCCTTTATTTCCATGACGTCCAGCTAACTTATCACCTTCAGAAATTTTTCTCTTTTGGGCTATAAAGACTCTTACAAGTTGATTTACTCCAGGGGGCAATTCATGAGAATCATCTCTTGAATAGACTTTTACATCTATTACTTTGCCTGATTCACCATGGGGTACCTTTAGGCTGGTATCTCTTACTTCTCTAGCTTTTTCACCGAAAATAGCTCTCAGTAAACGCTCTTCTGGGGTAAGTTCTGTTTCACCTTTTGGAGTAACTTTGCCAACTAAAACATCGCCTGGGCCTACTTCGGCTCCTATGCGAATAATTCCTCTTTCATCTAGATCTCTTAGGATCTCTTCAGATAAATTAGGAATGTCACGAGTTATTTCTTCTGCACCTAGCTTAGTATCTCTTGCATCAACCTCGTGAGATTCTATATGTATAGAAGTTAATACATCATCTTTTACTAAACGTTCAGAAAGAATAATAGCATCTTCAAAGTTGTATCCTTCCCAAGGCATAAAAGCCACAAGAAGGTTTTTACCTAAAGCAAGTTCTCCCCTGTAAGTAGCTGGACCATCTGCTAGAACGAAGCCTTTAGTTACTTCGGTTCCTTCATCAACTACGCTTTTTTGATTAATGCAAGTATTTTGATTAGAACGGCGGAATTTAGCAAGCCTATAGATTTTTTGGCCTAAAGGAGCACCATATTGGTCCACTTGTCCAGGAGAGTAGTTGACTACAATAGATTCTCCACTTACTTCTGTAACTACCCCATCACCTTCAGCCAACAATAAATCGCCAGCATCTTGAGCTGCTCTTGCTTCAATTCCAGTTCCTATATATGGAGATTCTGGAGCCAGCAAAGGAACAGCTTGTTTTTGCATGTTTGCGCCCATAAGAGCCCTGTTTGCATCGTCGTGTTCAATGAAAGGTATCAAGGCTGTACTAACTGAAATAACTTGTTTAGTAGAAACATCCATAAGGTCGACTTCTTCTGGAGGAACAAAGTCAACTTCACTTGTGGTGCCATAAGAAGTAGAAGTAGCTCCTACTCTAACTCCAGCACCTTGAGGTCCTCTACGTGCAAGAACTCTGTCATTGGTAAAACGACCATCTGCATCCAAAGCAGCATTAGCTTGAGCAATAACGTGTTCTTCTTCTTCATCTGCTGCCAAATAACTAATTTCATCTGTTACTTGACCATTGACTACTTTTCTATAAGGGGTCTCGATAAAACCATAGTCATTAATCCTTGCATAAGAAGCTAGATGTCCAATAAGACCAATATTTGGTCCTTCAGGTGTTTCTATAGGACACATACGTCCATAATGGCTAGTATGGACGTCTCGAACTTCAAATCCTGCTCTTTCTCTAGAAAGACCTCCAGGACCCATTGCAGACAAACGTCTTTTATGGGAAAGACCTGATAATGGATTGTTCTGATCCATAAATTGTGACAATTGACTTGTCCCAAAGAATTCTTTCATAGAAGCAACCACAGGACGAATATTGATCAATGACTGAGGAGTAATAGCTTCTACGTCTTGGGTAGTCATACGCTCACGTACAACTCTTTCCATTCTAGAAAGACCTACCCTTACCTGATTTTGAATCAATTCACCAACAGAGCGAATCCTTCTATTTGCAAAATGATCCTGATCATCAAGACGATATCCAACTTCACCATTAGCTAGATGCAACATATAAGAAGCAGCTGCTAGCAATTCACTTGGGCTCAAAACCCCTTGCCCAGGAGCTGGACGTTCTAGATCTGTTTCTAAAATTTCTGAAAGACGATCTATTTCAGGACCTAGTTTACGATCTAATTTATAACGTCCGACCCTAGTTAGGTCATATCGTTTTGAATTGAAAAAGGCGTTTTCAAAGTAATTACGAGCAGACTCAGCTGAAAGAGGCTCGCCTGGCCTGGCTTTTTTATATACTTCTAGCAAGGCTTCTTCTCTTGTTGGGGCTAAGTCTTTATCTTTTTCCCACTGAGCTTGTAAAAAGTCAAAATGGCGAACAAATTTGTTCAATAAAGTTTCATCTTCATATCCCAAAGCTCGCAATAAAATAAATAGAGAAAGTCTTCTTTTTCGCGCTACACGAACCCCAGCTGTTATATCCTTACCTGGTTTTGCTTCAACATCAAATTCAATCCATTCACCCCTATAGGGATGAATGGTTCCATTGACAATTGTTTTTGCATCTCTACCAGGTTGGAAAATAATCCCAGGAGAACGTACTAGTTGGCTAACGACAACTCTTTCAGTGCCGTTAATAATAAATGTTCCTCGATCAGTCATCATAGGAAAATCTCCCATGAAAACTGTCTGCTCTTTTATTTCACCTGTAGTAGCGTTCATAAAACGAGCGCGGACAAAAATAGGGGCGTTGTAAGTCATGTCTTTTTCACGACATTCTTCGACACTAAATTTGGGGGGAGGTCTTAAATCCTGATCATCAGGATCGAACTCCAGTTCGAGGCGTAAAACGCCACTAAAGTCCTCGATTGGACTAATATCACGGAATATATCCGCTAGTCCTTTTTCGAGAAACCATTTAAAAGAATCGCGTTGAATAGAAATAAGATCCGGTAACGGGAGCACCTCATTGAGGTTCGCAAAAGAAAAGCGTTCCGGACTAATGGAACGAGAAGGCAAGGACATACTCCTTGATGACATACTAATTGGTCGACTGGACGTAAGGCAAAAAGCTTATAGAGCGCGCAACGATAAATTGTTTATACTGAGACAACAGAGATATAGTCACAACAACTAATAACTATACAGCATTTATGGTTATAAATGCAAATTGTTATTAAAAGATAATTAAGGCAAAGAGACTAACTCTTTGCCTTATAAGCAATAAATTACTTAATTTCTACCGAAGCACCGGCACCTTCTAATTGAGCTTTGGCTTTTTCAGCATCTTCTTTAGATACTTTTTCTAAAATAGCCTTAGGTGCTGCATCTACTAAATCTTTGGCTTCTTTGAGTCCCAAGCTAGTCAAAGCACGTACTTCTTTGATAACTGGAATCTTATTTGAGCCAATGGCAGATAAAATAACATCAAATTCATCTTGTTCTTCAACAACAGGAGCAGCATCTCCTCCGCCACCAGATCCAGCTTGCACAGCTGCAACAGGAGCAGCTGCTGTAACTCCAAAGCGCTCTTCAAAATCTTTTAAAAGTTCGCTTAGCTCTAGGACAGTCATATTGGAAATACTGTCTAAAATTTCATCTTTAGTACTCATTGTTTCTCCTTATTTAAATCTTTAAATCTAAATTATTCGTTATTTTCAGTGGGGTCTTGTTGACTAGATTCGCTTTCACGTTTTTCTAGTAGTGCCGAAATACCATAGGCCATGTTCCTAGGTAGGGCTTGTAGCAAACCTGCAAAGCTCTGGAGAGGAGCGGCTAATGCGCCAGCTACTCTAGCTAATAGAACTTCACGAGATGGCAACTCTGCCAAAGAAGCTGTTTCTTGGGCAGATAGGACTTTTGTTCCTAAGACTCCGCCTTTGACAACTAAGGAAGGATTGGTTCGTGAAAAATCTCGAAGGGCTTTAGCTACAGCAGCTGCATCTCCATCTACAAATGCAATAGCAGTAGGACCTTCTAATAATGACTCAACATCTATTCCTAGATCTTTGGTTGCAAAACGAACAAGAGTATTTTTATATACCTTGTATTCGCCGCCTGCGTCTTTTAACGCTCTTCTCAGCAAGGACAGTTCGGCGACTTTTAGTCCTCTATATTCAGTTAAAATGGCGGCATTGGAAGAATTTAACTTCTCCCGTACTTCTTCCACCAAGGCCACTTTCTCTGGCCGTGGATCTTGCATCTATACCCCTCGCACTCAATAAAATCAGGGGCTTACGCTATCGATAACTCTCGAAGGTAGCCTCGTCAGGCAAACTCTTAAGCGTTACACGCACCTGATTTCTACGGCTTATAAATATTATAAAAAAATAACTCTAACTACTCTACACTAAAATATGCTAAACAGAAACTCCAAGATCTTCATCAGTTATTCTTAAATGATTAGGATCTATCTTTACACCTGGACCCATTGTAGAAGATACATTGACTGAACGAATATATTTTCCCTTAGCAGATGCTGGTTTTACTCTATTTAACTCATCTACTACTACTCGCATATTCCTCAATAAATCTTTTTCCACAAAAGAAGCTCTACCTATTGGAATATGAATATTTCCGAATCTATCTGTTCTGTATTCAACTCTACCAGCTTTAAATTCTTCTACTGCTCTTGCTATATCAGGAGTCACTGTCCCAGTCCTTGGATTAGGCATAAGACCCCTAGGTCCCAATATCCTACCCAAGCGCCCTACTTGTCCCATCAGGTCTGGGTGAGCAATAGCTATATCAAAATCTAAAAAATTTTCGTTTTGGATTTTATCTACTAAATCATCAGAACCAACTATATCGGCTCCAGCTTGACGAGCTTCATTAGCAGCTTCACCTGCAGCAAATACCGCCACTCTGACAGTTTTCCCAGTACCTGCAGGAAGTCCCACTGTTCCTCTAACTATTTGATCTGCTTTACGAGGATCAACTCCTAGACGAAAAGCTAAATCAATACTCTCATCAAAATTAGCATTGGCAAGACTTTTAACTAGTCCTATAGCTTCAACTGGCTGATGCAGATGTTCTCTATCAAAACGCTTTACAGCGTCTTGATATTTTTTACCTGGTTTCGGCACTTAGCCTCCCTCTATAATAAAACCTTCACGTTACGAGGTTGTCTCGTGAAGAATAAACCTTATTCTTTTACTGCTATACCCATAGAACGGGCTGTTCCAGCTATTTGCAATCTAGCACTTTCTAAATCATATGCATTTAGATCAGGCATTTTAGTTTTTGCTATCTCATCTATTTGCTCTTGAGTAACAGAGCCTACATCTCCCCTACCTGGGGTTGTGGAGCCTTTTTCTATTCCTGCTGCTTGACGTAGTAAAACAGTAGTAGGAGGAGTCTTTAGAGTAAAAGTAAAAGAACGATCTTCATAAATGGTTACTTCAACTGGAACAACCATTCCTCTTTGATTCTCTGTTGCTGCATTGTACTGCTTACAAAA
Organism: Actinomycetes bacterium; assembly: GCA_021795135.1. GTDB lineage: Bacteria > Actinomycetota > Acidimicrobiia > Acidimicrobiales > JAJYPT01 > JAJYPT01. Next base: position 2,612 of record JAJYPT010000054.1, on the reverse strand, counting down.
TTCCATAGTTTGTATACCATGGGGACCTAAAGCAGTTCCTACTGGGGGAGCAGGGGTAGCTTGTCCTGCTGGAAGCTGAATTTTAACTATTGCCGTGACGCGGCGTTTGGCCATATGAATAAGCCTCCTGAATTGATGTGAGATACCATTTTTTAAATTTAAACTTTACTCAGATTTTGGAAACTTGGCCAAAATCTAATTCCACAGGAGTTTCTCTCCCGAAAATATTAACTAATACTTTTAATTTCAGCTGATCTTCATTGATCTCAGCTATTTGACCAGAAAAATCAGCAAAAGGACCTTCTTTGACCCTTACTGTTTCGCCTAATTCGTATTCCAAACGAGGACGAGATTTCTTTGCCACTTCTTTTTGATCTTCTGTTTTGTCTTGCAAAATAGATTCTACTTCTCTCCTAGTTAAAGGAGTAGGCTTAGAAGCAAGTCCGACAAATCCAGTTACTCCGGGAGTATTTCTGACTACAAACCAAGAATCGTCATCTAATTCGAGCCGCACTAATACATAACCGGGGAAAACTTTTTTTTGACTGACTACTTTACGACCATTTTTAAATTCAACTACCTCTTCAAGAGGGATAACCACTTCATAAATTTTTTCTTCCATGTTCATAGAAGAAATGCGGTTTTCTAGATTAGATTTTACTTTATTCTCATATCCAGCATAACTGTGGATTACAAACCATTGGCCTGGACGGTCAAAAGGGCTTTCTTGAGGGGTACTTTCAAACTCTGTATCTAAAATATCTTCTTCAGAAGTAGAATCTTGGCTGACTGGCTCATTATAAGTTCCGTCTTGCAAAGATTCATCAACATCAACTTGGTTATCATTCATATGGGAAAAATCACTCATGGCCTAAAAAGAAAAAGAGAAGCTTCAGAAAATAAATAATCCAAAGCTACTATCATCGCTATGACTAAAATTAAGGTAATCAAAACGACTGTCGAATAATTTATTACTTCAGATTTAGTAGGCCAAACTACCTTTTTTAGTTCGCCTTTTACATCTTTTCCATACTGTTTAATAGAGACCTTTTTCTTTTGGCCCTTAGCAGTAGGATGAGCAGTATTTGGACGCGTTGTAACAGGAGTCCCGTTGGGACCCAACTGTCCTTGTCTTTGCATCATACGTTTAGTTTCACGATTCAAAATATTACCTCACTGAGCAGGGCAGGAGGGACTCGAACCCCCAACCGCCGGTTTTGGAGACCGGAACTCTACCAATTGAGCTACTGCCCTAGGGTCAATCGAAGAGAGTATCACCAAAAAAGCTTCAATGCCTATAGTAGTTTATATTCTATCCAATTAAATTTATTCTACGGTTACCACGAGAATGAGTCGCAACCAATAAAAAAGTTCCTACACTTGCAACTGCTACTGTTATTCCAATCAAATATGGTACTCGACTTCTACCTAATAATGACTTTAGGGCTGAACGTTTTGTAGCTTCTTCTAGTCCGTCTAAAATCTCTATCAACAATTCCGAAGGAGGAGAAGGAACTTGTTTACGCAATTCGGTCAATAACTTCAACAACTTACGATATTTTACCATTTCAGCTTGGCAAGTGAGACAAGTTTGTAGATGAGAAGAAACTCTTTTTTCTCCAAAGTCGGGGTTATCAACAAGACTAGGAAGCAACTTACGTATATATTCACACCGTTTTATCATCCCCACCCCTAATACGAAGTGGAAAAAGAACTTCTCTTAATTTCTTTCTAGCCCTGTGAAGACGTACTTTGGTAGCTGCTTCTGTAATACCTAACTCTTTAGCAATAGCTTTATGAGAAAAATCATAAACATCTTTTAATACCACTACAGCTCTAAGCCTAGGAGGAAGTTCTGCTAAAGCATCTGCTATACGATCCCATTCAAAAGAATTAGCTGTTTTTTCTTCAGGATTAGAATCATCATCACGATCAACAACTAACTGTTCGTCCAACTCATAATGTCGCCTTTTGCCTTTACGGGTCAAATGAGTAGAAGCACAATTGGCAACTATGCGATAAAGCCAAGTAGAAAAAGAGGAATCTCCTCTGAAGTTCTTGAGACTTTTATATACCCTGAAATAAGCTTCTTGGGTTACATCACAAGCATCGTCTATATTTTGAGTTAGACGATAAGCTAGAGCATAGGCATCTAAATAAGTAGCTTTAACTACATCTTCAAAAGACTCACTATCTCCTGCTTTGGCAAGCAAAACTAATCTAGTAAGGTCTTCCATATTTAATGACTCATCTGCTCTAGCAAAAGTCAAACTATCTAGTCTCCTTATGAACGGTATGAACGCGATCCCATTTGCAATATTTTTGCATTTCGATTCGCTCCCTATCGTTATTTTTATTTTTAGTAGTTATATAATTGCGTCTTTTGCAAGTTTCGCAGGCCAAAGTTACTTTGACCCTTTTTTCATTCTTGGCCATAAAACACCTATATCTTATGCTTTCTAATTATTTTTAAGACAAATGGCAATGCCATTTCGCCTTATTTCAAAATCTTGGTGACTCGTCCTGCGCCAACAGTACGACCACCTTCTCTAATAGCAAAGCGCAATCCTTCATCCATTGCAACTGCTTTGCCTAATTCAACTGTCATTGTA
>JAJYPT010000053.1 GCA_021795135.1 Actinomycetes bacterium | reverse complement strand
AAAAATAAGCCCTAAACCTAAGATTAGCATTATTACCGATATAGAAGCATTCCAAGCAAAAGGAGCCTGAGAGCTCCAATGTGCAACATCTGCTATTGGCGAAGATAAAAATGAGGGTTGAGGGGTGTTGGCCATGGTTGCAAACATATTGGATAAATATTTGGGACTCCATAATCTTTCTGATGGGACTACTTCCAAAACTGATCCAAAAATAAATAGCCCTCCAACTAGATAACGAATAAGGTTTGAGGCTTTATTCGTATACCATATATCATTAGGCATCATTAGTATTGCAGCTGCGATAGCATAAAAAAGTGCAGCTCCAGGAGATCCGAAAATGACACTTGCTCCGGGAGCTAATAAACCTCCGAGAGCTTCTCCTCCTACCCATACTAATGATGACCAGGCAATAGATAACCATAGACCAAATTTAGCTTGTGATGAATTATTTGTTCCAAGAATAATTATTCCTAGACCTACTTGAATCATTACTGTTGCTATATCAAAGGAACGAGGGTGGAGCTGCCATAAATAAGTTTCCCAACGTAAAATATATTCCAGCCAAAAAGGTTGAGAATTAGATACAGATCCTATTACATGAGAAGGAAAACTTCCTGCCATTGCTGGCTGAGCTTGCAAAACTCCATCTAAAATCCAAAATGCTGCAAGAGAAAGGCGGAGGAAATCTTTTGCGCGAATATGATCTGGAGTTGAAAATAAAGTTAATAGTTTTGGGGATAATTTAGAAAAATGATTTTTAATAACCCAAATAATGGCTATAAAAATAATAGTTATTATCACCCATAAACCTATTTGTTGTATTAGTTGCGAATAAAAGCCCGGCAAGGACAGAGGTGGCGCCCCATTCATACCAGGCAAAATTTTTCCCTTTTCAGGATAAATATATCTATAGTATTGATTCTTTGAACTAGATTTTTCATGGCATAAAAGTGTCTAAAAACTTTGAGGATTTCATCATAAGGTGAATTTACAAGTTTGTTATGAAGAATTTGTGAAGAACTTGTGGAGCTTTGATTGAATTTTAAATAATTTCTTATCTACAGAAGGAGATGATTCAAGCAAAAAGTAATATGGAGTATAAATTATTTTCTTGTAACCGTTGTAAATAAGGGTAATTTAAGACATAAAAAGAAAATTTTCATAAGTGCTAGTGGTGTTACTTCCTTTACAAGAAGCTATTTAAAGACAAATTTGTTAGACAGATTTTGACTTTAAAAAGTTCTGAGGCGCTGGCTTTTGAAGCCAGATTTTAGAGTTCATTTAATAGGAAGACTATTCAAATATCCTAAAGTTTTATGAATTATGGCAGAGTTGCAAACTGAGCTGGGTTGATTGTGGGTAACAGAACAAACAGCAGCGGTAATTAAGTTAGCCGAAGCGTTTATATTGTTGCTTATAGTAGAGTTCGGTTTTGTAATCTCTGTGGCAATTTCATTCATGCTTTTCCCACTTAGAACTCCAGGACTATAGGTAGCTCCTGTTATAAGAAATTGATTTGCAATATCTAGAAACGGGATTCCACCTTGAACTGAAGTATAAGGTGTTGTGTCATAAGTGTTTAAAAGTTGAGATTCTGTTGAGGTGAGGCTTTGTAGTGGGGCATATGAATTTCCCTGAGGTTGATTTGATTGAGTTTCAACAGGAGTAAAGGTTATATATTTACTTTTATAGGAAGATTTATAGAAGCTAAAAGTTTTAGTTCCAGGATATACATCACTAGTTGAAGAATGTGTTGCTCCTAAGTGTGAGAATGTCCCAAAACGCGACAGAGCTACAACTACAGCCCAACGTTCTGCAGCGCAATAAGGACAATATTCCGCTCCTACATATACTATCCTAGGCAATCCAGCTTTGGCCAAAATAGATCTATTAAATATTCTGACTGGAGGAGCTAGATTGGATCCAGTTCCAGCAGAATCGAAAGTTTTAGTTGCGACATGGGTGACTTTATCTACTACTGTGGGGGCGCTTGAGAAAATGATGGGCTTGGGGATTTAGAAAAATAAAATTTAGCAATAAAAAACACCATAAAGATACCTAAAATACCAAATATTATAATCCAAGCTGTTTTGAGTGTTCGATTAGAAGGGCTAGATTGATTAGATATGCGTCCGTAGGTTTTTCTGCCAGGAATATTATTATTTGAGCTGTTCAGCTGGGTCTCCTTAGCTTTGAAAATAGGATCAAATGGATTAATTTATGAAACTATAAATTTTCCCGCCATGCCTAGAGCAGCATGACCAGGAACTGGGCATATGTAATAATAAGTACCCTTACTAACTGCACGAAATTGAGTGGAGCTGCTACTAAATTGTCCAAGGGTATTTTCAGGTGGAATAGGCATAATAAAACTAGATGCAAATGCACGGGGACCTTGACGCATTGCCATTTGTGAAAAAGGAGGTGATGCGTTAATTACTTCAAAACCATGCATATATCCTTTGTCAGCATTTATTAAATTTACGTTTACGCTTGCTCCCTTCGGAACGACAATGGTGGGATTTATCAAACCATCAATTTCCCATTGCATTCCTGGTATATGCAAAGCAGCCGGAGCCGCCAGGGGAACAAGTGAAACTTTTGAGGAGCTATAAACGATAGTATTTGTACTATGGTTTATCTTTACTCCACGTTCGCTTTGGGCAATTAAAGAATTTACTTGAGCAGATGACAGTCTATTGTTATTAGAATCCATCATAGAATTGGATCCTGACCTTACATGACCCATAGGTCTAATTCCGTTATTAGTATTAGACCTATTATTTTTGCCCATATTGTTAAAAGTTTTACCTATTGAGGTATTGGATCTGTCAGAATGATTTAGGGATGTGGTTGAAGCAAAAATTCCTACTATGGCGATACCAATTAAGCCTATTGTGATAAGACCAATTCCAATACTAGCTTTTGGTTGCATTTTCTTTCTTTCTGACATAATTGTTTGTAAACGAATTTAAATTATTAAAATTGTATTGATAAAAACTTAAGGTGTGAGATGATCTTTGGGGTTATCGATGCTCGATACTTTGCGTGTTATCCACATAGCAAGGGCAATAATTCCAATCAGGATTATAAACCCAAAAAAAATCATTAATATCATTCCCAAGATCCCAAAACCTCTTCCAAATATCATCATTGCACTCAATTTTATATTTCTCCTAGGAAATTAAATTAAGCTAAATAGCTTTGCTGTTTCTATATTTTTATTTGAAAAATTATTTAGCTTTATTTAAAACTTTAGAGTTTGGATATGAAGAAGATGTAAAGGAGTTGTGGAGGTTTTGTGGAGTCTTGGGAAAACGCAATAAGAAAGTTGTTCCGTGTCCTTTTTTGCTTTCAACCGAAATCTCGCCATTGTGAGCTTGGACTAAATCAGCTACTACAGCAAGACCTATTCCTGAGCCGGTCGATTTTACTCCTTTACCTCTAAAGAAGCGGTCAAAGATAAAAGGAATTTCTGATTCTTCAATTCCAGGTCCATTATCAGAGATAGATAAATGGGCATAAGAATCGTTATTTTTCAATGTAATTTCTATAGTTCCACCCGGAGGGACAAATTTAGTTGCATTAGAAAGTAAATTAGTAAATATTTGATGTAAGCGATTAGGATCTCCCAATACCTCCACGTGCTCATCAAGTTGAGATTTTATAAATAAGTTTGCCTCTTTTAGAGGTCCATGAAAATCAGCTAAAGTTTGTTCTGCTAATTCATCGAGGCATATGATTTGGTTGTGTAATGAAAATCCAGCACTATCTGCAGAAGCCATTGTTTCTAAATCTGCAACAAGCCTTGTAAGCCGTAAAATTTCATTATGCAAAGATGAAAGTGTTTCCTCAGAAGAAGGTATGAGTCCATCTTGAAGTGCCTCAATCTGTCCCTGGAGGATCATAAGAGGAGTTCTAAGTTCATGAGCGATATCTCTTGAAAAGGTATATCGCAAACGTTCCTGGGTTTCTATAGTAGTAGCCATAGTATTAAATGCCACAGCCATTTCTCCAAGCTCTCCGATAGAAGGCTTTAGACGAGCGCTGTATTGCCCCTTGGACATAGCCAAAGAAGCATTAGTTAGAGACTGTACTGGAGCCACAATCTTTCTTGCCAAAGTTATACCAATAATTATTGCAATCATGCCCGCAGCCAAGCTTGCTACCAAAATAAGGTTTTCTACAGATTTTTCAAAAGCTTGATCTATAGCAGGTAATTTTAATTGTGGAAGGCGAATAAGAGCCGTTCCAATATGGGATTTACCCAGAAATAGAGGAATAGATTCTTGATTGAGATGTCTTGTGGAAGAAAGCATTTTTTCAGACATCTCCCTAGACATAGGCATATAGGAGTTAATTTTTTTTGAAGACCAAACTAATTTACCTGAATTATTTAATACCTCAACATCTAGATTATTCATCATTGTATACATGTCTAAATGATTGAGAGAACTTATTTTCCACCCATGGTGATTTTGATAATCAAAGACCAAAGTGTGAATAAGATTTTGTTGGGTTATCTTTTGTTGGGCCGATAAATAATTATTGAATTGGGCCGAAAAGGCCAGATGAACCACAAGGGCAGTAATGGCTGCTGCTCCTAATCCTACAGCAGTAAAAGCAATTACTAAACGGGTTTTAAGAGATCTGATCATCTAATGAAACCCCTAATTGGTATCCCACACCTGTAACTGTACGTATGAAATTAGGATGATTTGGATCTTCTTCTAATTTATGACGCAAATTTTTAACATGTACATCTATAGTTCTTTCATACCCTCGATAGTCGTTACCTTGTATGCGCGTCAAAAGTTCATATCGAGACCAAACTCTACCAGCTCTTGAAGATAAAACAGCTAAAAGATCAAATTCACTCCGAGTAAGCGGAATAATTTTATTTGCTACTTTGACCTCTCTTCGTTCAAAGTCTATTACCAAATTTCCACGATTAAAGGATATTGATTTAGAAACTTGTTTTTTAGATCTTCTCAACATGGCATCTACTCGAGCCACTAATTCTCTTGGACTAAAAGGTTTGACTAGATAGTCATCAGCTCCCATTTCAAAACCAGAAACCCTGTCATTTTCAGAAGCTTTAGCCGTGAGCATGATTATCAAAACGTCAGAAATTTTTCGTAGAGAGCGCGCTACTTCTTCACCACTTATATCTGGAAGCATCAAATCCAATACAATGAGATCGGGGTTTAGACTAATGGTAGATTTTAGGGCTTCTTGACCACTTGAAACATCGAAAACGGAATAGCCATTATGTTCTAAATAAGTATGAACAAGGTCTCGTATTTTGTAATCATCATCGACCACCAATACACTAGCTCTAGCCATGTATCTCCCTGGAGTTTTTAAATATTATATCTGATATAGGGTAAATATTTAGAGTTTGGATATGATGCTTTGAATGCTTATAGCTTTATGTTTAAAATTTAAATTTAGTTTCTTGGTAGCTCTTACCTGATTTAGAGCTTTAGTGAAGCCATGAGAGCCCATTTCGCCAATAAATTGATATTTTTAATTCCAGCTTTGTTGATAATAAAAGTAGAAGGTAGTCCAAATACTGCATAAGCTGAAGCTAGTTTTGCTTGTGAGTTCACACGTTTGAATATTAATTTCCATATTTAGATCTAAAGCCTAATGCTGAAACAATCATATCATTTACATCTGCACCTAAGAATTTGGCTCCTTTTGCTTGTTCCCCAAATGGTGTAATGTTGTTTACTCCAGTTTCTGGACCCCAGAGTCAATACAATTTAGTTCCTTATAAGTATGCAAAGGTAATCAAAGTGCATAAAGTGTTACAAAGGCAACAGATTCTTATGTTACAAAATAAACGAGCCCAAGAAGAATTACAACCACTTCGAGACTTAATTTCACAAGATTACTCCCAGTTGAAACTAGAAGGCATCGAGATAAGAACAGTTAGAAGCCTTAAAATAAAAGGTAAATATCGAGTTGTTCTGAGATATTGGTCAAAACGCAAAGATGTAGAGGAATTCTTAGTTCAAAGATACAACGATCCTAGATTGATTGTGGAATACACTAATACAGTTAATGTAGGTCTACCAGGTAGAGTATCTCCAGAGCCTGTTACTCGAAAGATTTAATTAAAAGATTTTTCTATCTGTAATTTTTTTTTGACAAGTTGGTAGAGCAAGACAATTTAGCTGTAATTAAAAATATTAGAAATCATAGATTTAATTGCCTGTTGTTATTACTTGATTTAGAGCCTTAGTAAAGCTATGAGAGCCTATTTCGCCAATAAATTGATATTTTATAATTCCGGCTTTATTGATAATAAAAGTAGAAGGTAGTCCAAATACACCATAAGTTGAAGCTAGTTTTGCCTGTGGATCTACAACGCTTGGATATTTGACTTTGTATTTAGCTCTAAAGTTCATTGCTGGAGTATTCTTATCATTTACATCTACACCTAAGAACTTAACTCCTTTTGCTTGATAAATATTTGATAGATGGGTCAACAAAGGTGCTTCTGCTCTACAAGCTGTGCACCAAGAAGCCCAAAAGTTGAGCACTACGACTTTTCCTCTATAGCTAGAAAGAGAGCTAGACCCAGAACCACTCAGGTTAGCCAAGTTGAATAAAGGTGCAGGTCTGTTTTGTTTTGAAGGAAGGGTCTTGAGACTAGGCAGAGTTTTGGAGGCTACCGTATTGGTCTTAGGTCTATTAAATCCTATTATGACTCCGATTAAAGCAAGAGTTACAATCAAAGCTATAGTAATAGCCATCTTTGGAGAAAGAGCTATATACTTAGAAAAATAGTTTCTTTTGGTAATTTGTATCCCTTTCAATGTATGAGAAATTGGTTACTAAGCTTTACTAGGACTTAAATTAAAGTTTAGATTATTTATTACATTTTTAATTTTGTCTATAGGTAATTATTTTGCATATTTTATTACAAAAGCCTTCTCAAGTTAGATTTTGTTAGTTTTAGAGTATTTAACTTAGACTCAAAGTAGTTGGGTTCGTAAGCAATTCTACAGACGAATCAGTAGTGGCATGGATCTAGACAACTAGCAACAAGACTGGATATGCAAGGGGTAATTATAAACAGTCCTATTAAATATATTTGTCAATTTTTGAGTTTTTCACAATAAAACCCTTTATATAAAAATTTGAAATCAAAATGGATAGATCATTTGATTGTATGGCTAATAGTGTTATTAGGAGATTTTAAAGATTGTCTATCATTGATTTTGGGCAATATAAGGCGAAAGGTACTGCCTTTTCCTATAGCGCTATCTACTTCGATGTGACCACCTAAGGCCAAAGAAGCCCGCTGAGCTATAGCAAGACCAAGCCCAGTTCCTCCATGTTGTCTGTCTCGAGCAGCATCGGTTCTATAAAAACGCTCAAAAATGCGACTTTGGTTTTCAGGTGAAATTCCTAGTCCTGTATCGATGACGCTAAGGACAACATTTGTGTTGGTCTTGGTTGCAATTAGTTCTATTTTGCCTCCTTTGGGGGTATAGCGAATTGCATTAGATAATAAATTATCTAAAACGGTTTCAATTAATCTTTGGTCGGAGCGAATCTGGATATCTTGAGATCTCAAGCTAAAAGATATCCCCGCTTCTTTAGCTTGGTTTTGGAATCGGATATAACTTCGTTGACAAACTGCATCTAGGTCTACTGGCTCGTTTCTGACTTGGGTTAAAGCTTCTCCTAGTGACAAGCGTCGAATGTCAAAAAGCAGTGAACGCACTCGGTCTAATTCAGTCTCCAAAAGCTCTACAGCTTGCTCTCGTTCTGCTGGGCTGGGATTGGGGGTTTCTAAAATCCATACAGTGATTCCAGCCAGAGTGTTTAGTGGGGTTGCAATTTCGTGTCCAAGATCAGCAAGAAATTCTCTTTGAAGTCGATCATTATCTTCTAGACGGCTAGCCATTGTATCAAAGGTATTAGCTAAGCGACGAAACTCAGGGGTTCCAACTTTTCCAATTCTTGCCGAAAGGTCTCCAGTGCTTAGTTGATCAGCGACTGTAATAGCTTGACTTAGAGGATCTTTGATAGAACGGAGTAAAACCCCTGTTCCTAATCCAGCTGAAGTCAATACAAATAACATCAACAAGGCACTAATGGTAGTTAGCTTAGTTGAAAATACTGTTGTGCTATCTATGTCGCTTATTATGCGAACATAACCATTAGTCATTGGTATTTGGATTATCAAATGGGGATATTCAGGATTGGGAGGACCGGTAAAGATTCTTTTGCCATTTAGATTTATAATAAGTTGATCATCACCCATAAGCTTTTGCATAGCTTGGAGATTTATTTTAGTAGGGGCTTGTCCAACTACAGAAGCAATTGCTTCTGCCTTGGCCGTTTTGCTAGCTCGGGTGCTATTTATTTGTTGAGACTGTGCAAGATGAGAAAAAACTAAAGAGGCAATAAATAACCCAATAAATGCTGGCAAAGCCATAACCAATATAACCTTTACCCAAAGTATTTGAGTTATTGAACTAATACGAGATTTAATCATGAGGGTTCAAGTCGATAACCTACTCCTCTTAGGGAAGTTACATGAAGCTCTTCATCTAATTTTCTTCTCAGAGAGGCAATATGGACATCTACTGTGCGTGAACCTAAATAGGTTTCTCCCCAAACAGCATCTAAAAGTTGATTCCTTGTCAATACTCGTCCCGGATTACTTAAAAATTCAGCCAGTAAATCAAATTCACGCCTTGTCAACTCGATGGGTTGTCCATATAGATAACAACGACGTTCTAATTTAGATAAAGTAATAGCCCTAGATGACAAAATATCATCTTTATCTTGTTCGATCTGTTCTCCTATAAGCCCCTGACGTCTTCTGAGCTGGGCTCGTACTCGAGCAATTAGTTCAATTGCTGAAAAAGGCTTAATTACATAGTCATCACCGCCCAATTCCAATCCAGCTACTCGTTGTGCTTCTTCTCCCCGAGCTGTGACAAATATTATGGGAATGTCATAATGGGGTCTAAGATTGCGAACTAGTTCAAAGCCATCCATCTCTGGCATCATTACATCTACTAAGGCCAAATCTATGGGATTATTTTTAATATATTCCAATGCTTGGACTCCATCGGCTGCTTCTTGCACGAGGTATCCTTCTTGACGTAGATATTGACCAATAAGATAGCGTTCTCCTGCTTCGTCATCCACAACTAAAATGCGACCATTACGTATAGCTTTATTGGTCTCAGGGGTGTTGTTAGCTTTAGATCCTTGAGTGGGATCAAGTTCAAGTTGTTTTTGTTTTGATTTGTCCATCAACGCCCTTAACTATCTATTGATAAGCCTACGACAAGGCTTATCAATAATTATGGCTTTACAATGTTAAGGCAATGTAAGGAAATATTAGTGATTGTGATAAATAACGTGACAATTCTGATTAGTACTCGTACTTAGCCGTTACCTGGAGTAATAACAATATTATTATGCCAAAAGTTGATCTTTTGCTAAAGCTGGTACAACATTGACAAAGTAGGTTACTTGTGTGTGGAGAAAATAAAAAAGCAGCACCAATCGAGGTGCTGCTTTTTTATTAGTAAAAACAATTTAGCTATTTTCAGCTTATTTTAGATTGGGTCACAACTCCAGAGGCAGCACTTACTCCTACTTTGTATTTAGTACTACCATTTCTTACAAATACCCAATACCATTTCCATTTACCTCCATTGATTTGAGTTTTGTAAACGCTACCGCCTCCAGTTGTTGCCAAAGCATTACTTTGAGCAGTTGCAGGAGAGACTATATTTGGATTTCTGTACTGTATTCCACTTCCAGAAGCAGCAGTTACTACCCCCGAAGAGCTAGTAGCATCAACCCATACATTTACAGTTCCACTCTTGTTTCCATTACTGCCTAATTGTAATTTGACTTGATAGTAGTCCTTTTGGCCGTTTGAATTAAGCTGAGTGTGTTTAACTCCTAATACTTGATCTCCTTGGCTTTGAGCAAAGTTAGTTGCAATTGTATTTGCTTGAGATGCACTGATTTGAGGAGTGTCGTTTCCTCCAGAACTAGGAGCCGTGCTAGAGCTACTAGAGCTGTGATCTGGGCTAGAGCCGCTACTGCTAGGAGCCGTGCTAGAGCTGTGATCTGGGCTAGAGCCGCTACTGCTAGGAGCCGTGCTAGAGCTGTGATCTGGGCTAGAGCCGCTACTGCTAGGAGCCGTGCTAGAGCTGTGATCTGGGCTAGAGCCGCTACTGCTAGAGCTACTAGTTGAACTAGGAGTAGTTGA
>JAJYPT010000052.1 GCA_021795135.1 Actinomycetes bacterium | reverse complement strand
AGTTGGAGATCCAAATAATGAAGTACATGGGGCTTGGTTAGCCAAAGAATCAGTTAGAGATATTTACTTAGCAGAGGATTTAGATCAAGCAACAGTACTATTAGACAAAGCAATACTTGGTTGTTCAACTGATAAAGTTCCAGAGATAAAAACACTTGGACGTACTCTAAAAAGATGGCATAAAGAGATTTTGAATCATCATTTAACGGGTAAAGATGGTTGATTCTTTTGGAGTAGATCTAATTCTAAAATCTTTAGAAAAAATGGTTCCAGAACAAGATGCAGATGTTGTTATCTCAACAGTCCACAAAGCAAAAGGCAGAGAATGGCCAAGTGTCAAAATAGCTCAAGATTTCCCAATTGAAGAACCAGAAGAGCCATTGTCTGATGAGGTGTGGAGAATATTTTACGTAGCAATAACTAGAGCTAAAGAAATACTAGACATCTCAGAGTGTAAAACCTTACTTGATCTTCAAGCCAATTAACCACATCCTCGCTAAAGCGAGATAAAAACAACAAAGAGGTGAGAAATGAAAGATCTAAATCAAGTAATAGAACAGATAAAACAAAATGAACAAACCTATGAAAAATATCAAAAGCGAATAAAAGAAATAGTTTCTGAACTTGCTCGAGCTCATGCAGAGTTAGATAATGAGCTCAAGCATCTCTTAGAAGAAAAACAAGAGATTAGATCAAAATTAACACAGCTTCAAAAAGACCAATCAGAACTATTTACAAAAGCAACACAAAAACACTAAATCTGTCTTCCAAGACCGCCTTGACCAGGTTGAAAGTCTAGAGGATTCATTCCAAATTGTAGGCCAAGAGATGGTTTTGTAGGAGGTTTTTTAGGTGAAGTAAGTTTAATAAACCTAGCAGGACTTACAATTGCTATACTGCGGTCAAAATTTCTAACACGTTCAAAATCACTATCACTGGTAACTATTATGGATGCTCCAGATTTTCTAGCAAGATTAAAAATATGGCTATCTTCTAGTCCTAGATCTCCAATAGTATTAGCTTCAGATCCAAATAAAGGAACCTCTATTTTTTTTAACTGAGAACGATTTTCTAGAATATCTAATAATCTAGTGAAGTTATCTAAGTCTTTTTCAGAAAAAAGTTCCTTAGATGCCAGAACCTCAAATGCCTTTTTTCTAATAAATTTAGAAGTTATAAGGCACCAATCACGATTTTTTAAGATTTCTTTAAAACAAGGTAAAGTGTTATGGGATTTATTAGCTATATCAATATAAACATTTATATCAAAAACCACATTGTAATCTTGACCCATCTAGTCAAAGATACCACTGATTAAAACGAAGTAAATTCTTAAAGATAAGCCCAAAAAAGATTAATAAGTCCTTTTTATATAATCTTCAATAAATGGAGAAACAGGCCTGTTTTTATATTCTCTTTGGAGTTCTACTCCATCAACAGGAGGTAGCCCAGCTTGTTCTCTTTCTATGGCTATCTCATCAGCTCTTTGTTCGAGGCGTTGTAGTATTTCATCAGCAGTTACTTCAGCTTCACTTTTATGTATACTCATACTTCTATTATACCTTATTCCTTTAGATTTAGAAACCTACTATTTACCTACTATTAGCTGGTAAATAACGATAAATACTAGCTATGGATACTTCTAAGTTTTCAGCTACATCTCTTGGTGACATTCCAGTTTCTAGTAACTCTTTAGCAGCTTTTATTTTGCCCTCAGTCATTATTCTTCTTTGCCCACCAACACGACCCGCTTGTCTTGCTATAGCTAGTCCTGCCCTTGTTCTTTCTATATTGAGCTCTCGTTCCATTTCAGCCAACGATGCCATCACATGAAAAAAGAATCTCCCCGACGGGCTTGTGGTGTCTATTGAATCAGTAAGGCTTTTGAAATTGACTTGTTGTTTTTCTAACTTAGCTACTAGATCTACTAAGTGTTTAACACTGCGCCCTAATCTATCTAGTTTCCAAACAACTAAAGAATCTCCAGGACGCAATATCTCTAATGCTTTATCAAGACCTGGACGAATAGCTTTAGATCCACTTAGTTTGTCTTCAAATATCTTTTCGCAACCAACATCAGATAAAGCCTTTAGTTGTAGATCTAGATTTTGGTCTGTGGTTGAAACCCGAACATATCCAATAAACATTAATCAACCTTCTTTTTTACTAGCTTGTTTTGAATAACTACCTTATAAAGAAGGTTTTACCTCAGTTCATCTTGAGCCTTTTATTATGGTTTCACAAAGCTGAGACAATTGAAGATAATAAGACAATAACCAATAGAGGTTTACCAAGTGACTGTTGGAAATTAACTTCTGCTCACTGTAAAAATATTGTACTTGAGCACGTATAAGTAGAGTCCTATTACTTCGGTACATACCGAAGTAATAGGACTCTACAATTCCTTTTAATGATGGTTATACATGATAGCCATCATTAAATAAGGGTGGTTTTGATGAATAATGAAGTAACTCGACTAAATGGAATAGACAATGAAAAATATTGGACTCGTGTGGATCGAAGCCTATGTTGGTTAGGGGAAACAGATTCAGAGCAAAAAGCTCGACAAGAAATTCTAGCTTCTAAAACTGTGGGCGTAGCAGGATGTGGCGGAATTGGTGGAGCGCTTGCATTACGTCTTGCGAGACTTGGAATAAAGCATATTAAAGTTGCTGATCCTGATCAATTCGATTGGACAAACATCAATCGACAGTTAGGAGCTAGTAAAGACACAGTAGGACAGAATAAAGCTGAAGTTGTTGGTCATATGGTTCATGAGTTATCAGGTGATGTTACTGTAGATATTTTTCCTCAAGGTATTACGAATGAAACTGCTGAACCTTTTGCTACTGATTGTGATTTCATTTTAGATCAAATGGATTTCTATTTATTGGATGAGCGTTATGCTTTACACCAAGCATTTCGCATCCACTCGAAAGCATCTTACATCTTATCCGCTTGGTGTATAGGGTGGGGTACATCTATATTTAAGTGGGCAAAAGAAGGAATGACGATAGAAGAATATTTCAATATTCCAGCTGGTACTCCCATTACTCCTGAAGTAATTCGCCATCTGATGACTCGTTTTATTCCAAAACAACCCCCTTTCCCTTCTAAGAAAACTATAGATCACTGGTTTATCGATAAACTTACTGTGCCTTTATTTGCAGGATCTCCTCCAATCGCCGAAGGGTTTGCAATTAATAGAGCTGCGTTATTGATCTTAGATATGGAACACCTACCATACGTACAGCCACTCCCTATAGCTCCAGATGCATATGTATATGATACAAGTTCGCTACAAGGTGAAGTTGTATCATACAACCTTGATACAGGTAATTTTGTTTCTTAGGACAATGGAATCGCAGCTAAACGTAGAGATTCTATCAGAATCAAAAGATATGGAAACAGCTCTTACTTTTTGCGCTAAACGATATGACCATACTTATGGTAGTTATTGGCGAGATGCTCCTGATTTGTTATTTGTCGCTAAAAGTCAAGACAAAGTAGTGGCCACTTTAGGACTAGAGCTGGTACAAGCATGTAGGACGTTTGGCGCAGAGAGATATTTTTGTCTCAGTCCTAGGATGAAAGAGTTTATAACAGATCACCGATTGCAAATGGGAGAATTAGGTCGATTTTCATCTCTGTTTCATCAAGGAGCTCGAGCTGTATTCCAAGCGGCTATAGGTTATGCTTATGAAAACAAAATTGAATACTTTATTGCTTGGGCAAATCCTCAAGTTATTGATCATATGCGAAATGTATTGGGAATTCCTTTTTGGGCATTAGAAGTTCCTATCAATGCTAAAGCAGTGGAATCTGATGATCAATGGGTTTGCCCACCACGGAATTTCTTTTTTCGTAACCCTCCTCCTCGCCTGCTATTAAGCGTAGTTCCTTTTTGGGAATTGGTACATCGTCATTTATCGATTGAAACTTCTTTAAAGGAAAATATTTGATGGAATCTTTTACACTTACCATCACTCCAAAAGGACAATACGGATTTGGTCTAGTTTTAGATTATCTACGCTCTTCTCCATCAGCTATTTTAGAACGGTTCACCGATAATGGATTTTACCGTGCATTAGATATAGGGCCAACTGGTGTTGTAGTAAAGATAAAACGAGAAAACCTATTACTATCATGTGACCCTTTAGAGGTAACAGTTTGGGCTGAGGATTTGTCCTTTGACATTATTGATCAGATAAAAAAACACTTATGTCAAATGCTTACTTTAGATATAGATGGTTCTTCGTTTGAAAATAGTCTTGTCCATGATCCTATACTTGGAACCCCTATCAACTCATTCAAAGGTTTTCGCCCTGTTTTGTTAGGGTCACCGTGGGAAGCATTTCTTTGGGCTGTTGTTGGTCAACTCATTGGTGCCCAACAAGCAAAAACTATTCGTCATAAATTGGTGAATCTAAGAAACTGGAAACTAGAGGTACAAGGTTATAGCTATAACCTTGTACCTAGTCCTGACTGGATAAGTCAACAACAACTAACAACACTTCAATCTATTGGAATTACTCGAGCTAAAGCTACCGCTATTAGCCAAGCTGCCAAAGCAATTACCAATGGGACTATGCCTTGGACAAATCAACTAATAAAACCAAATGAACAAACCTTAGATCAACTCCAACAAATTCCAGGTGTAGGTCCTTGGACGATAGCCATTGTCGATCTTCGAGGCTTTGGAAATCTCCAAAGGATGCCCTTTGGAGATGCCGCCCTACAAATCCTTATTGGACGCCATATCAATCCACAAGGTGAGCGTCTATCAACGAAAGCTTTAACTAGCTATGTGTCCAGGTGGGCACCTTATGGAGGTTGGGTTACTTATTTATGGTGGCTACAAGCTCAAACTAACCTATCCGAACGATCTCTCACCGAACCTAAAAAGAAGGTCTTATGACAACAACAAAAAAAGGTTTTGCAACCGTTGGAGTTTTATTAGCAATGGTTATGGTTAGTGCAAATGTACCCTCTGCGCTATATGGAGTATATGCAAAACATTTCAGTTTTGGTCCTGCTACATTGACAGCTATCTTTGCTACTTATGTAGTTTTTCTTATTCCATCTCTTTTATTTTGGGGTCAATGGTCTGATCATTATGGACGCAATTATGCTTTGAGAATTGGTCTTTTGTTTGCAATATTGGGAACTTTGAGCTTTATGTTTGCCCAAGGGGTAATTTGGCTTTTTGTCGCTCGAGCACTTCAAGGACTTGGTGCTGGCATCTTGTCAGGCCCAGCTACAGCTATGTTAGCCGAATTGGATTTAACGCAAAAAAAAGCTCCATTGGTTGCAGCTTTAGCAACCGGTGGAGGCACAGCTATAGGGCCTCTTTTAGGGGGAACAATAGCCCAATATGGCCCATATCGCCTTCATTTAGTATATATAGTTTCTCTTGTGGGTCTTATTGGCATAGCAATAGCCCTCTTTAGAATAAGAGAAACTCGTAGTCGCCCCGATAGTTCCTTTCATTGGAGCCGTCCAAAGGTTCCTAGACAAATCCGAGGGATTTTTTGGTTAGCAGGAGGAACAGCTTTTATTGTGTGGTCTGTAGCAGCATTTTTCATGTCACTAGCCCCAAGTTATGTAGAGACTTTGTTGCATCTGACTAATTTAGCTATAGCTGGAGGAATTGTTTTTTTGATGCTAGCTACTGCTTCTGTTACCCAACTTGTTACCCGAAATTTCAATCCTCATAAGATTATGCCAATTGGTTTAATCCTCACCTCAGTAGCTGTCCTGGGTTTGGTTTTTTCAGTTCCTCAACAATCTTTAATATTGCTCATCGTTAGCACTTTATTAGCAGGAATTGGACAAGGGATAGCATTTTTAGGATCTATGAAAGCTATAACAAAAGCTGCCCCAACAGACGCAAAAGCAGGTGTAGTTTCTAGCTTTTATGTCCTGATCTATATTGGTGTTGGTGTTCCAGTTGTTGCTTTAGGCCTTCTAGCACAGCGATTAGGACTTTATAATGCAATGATGTATTATGCTGTGTTTGTTGTAATAGTTACAATTGGTTTAGTTGGGGGATTGTTGCGAAACCAATCAAGTCGTAGTCTTTCACCTATAACCGAAGCTAAAAAGGTTCTATAACAATGGATGAATTAATTCCACAGCTGCATAAAGTTGCTTCTTTGATAGGGGATGCCTCTAGAGCTGCAATGCTTTTGAGTCTAATTGGAGGACAGCAATTACCAGCTGGTGATTTGGCGAGAAAAGCTCACATATCTGCTTCTACTGCAAGTGAACATTTAGCAAAGCTAGTAGATGCAGGTCTGTTACGCACAAGGGCCCAAGGTAGGCATCGCTATTATAAATTAGCTAATTCACAAGTAGCGTCACTATTGGAGACTCTAAATGTTTTGGCTCCCCCCACTCCAATTCGATCCTTGCGCCAATCAACAACTATGAAACAACTTCATCTTGGGCGAACTTGTTATGACCATTTGGCAGGAACTCTAGGAGTTGAAATAACTAAGGCTTTAGTAAGGTCGTCCTGGTTAGAACCAGACTACCAAAGCGATATATTATCAATTACACCTCAAGGTCATAAACAATTTCGAATTTGGGAACTTGGGTTGCAAGAAAATATAAAACGTCCTTTAATCCGATCGTGTTTAGACTGGAGTGAGCGTCGCTACCATGTAGCAGGACAATTAGGAGCAGCAATCACTAACTGGTTTTTTAACCAAGATTGGATCAAACGAGGTTCAATTGCAAGAGTGATACAAGTAACCGAATCAGGCAAGGATGCATTAGGTGACCTTTTTGATATCAAATGGTCACCTAATAATTAGATCTAGTACAAAGTATAAGCCTCGTTATCAATTTCTGGCATTAGGAGACTCATAGCAAATGCTTTCAAAAAACTTAGCATTAGAGTTCCAACAGCTTCATCAAGGTCCAAGATTATTTGTTCTACCCAATGCATGGGATGCTATAAGTGCAAAGATATTTGAAAAAATAGGTTTCCCTGCTATAGGTACCACAAGCGCTGGTATTGCTTTTTCTCATGGCTATCGAGATGGCCAACATATTCCCCCTTGTGTTATGGTTTCTGCTGTTCAACAAATTGCTGAGGCCGTTGAACTTGGCATAAGTGCAGATATAGAATCAGGATATGGTACAACTCCAGCCCAAATCACCCATTGGGTTCAAAAATTTGTTGCCGCTGGAGCAGTAGGGATCAATTTAGAAGACACGAAGGATCAGATATCTAAGACTCTTTTTTCAGTTGAACAACAATGTGCCAAAATTGCCGCTATTCGAGAAGCTATATCTACTCCCATAGTAATAAATGCTCGAACAGATACATATTGGCTCAATTCAAGCAACTCTCATAGCCAATTCGAAGAGACAATACGTAGAGCAAATGCCTATAGAGAAGCTGGAGCAGATTGTCTCTTCATTCCAGGAGTACAAGACAGTAGAATTATTTCTAATCTTGTTAGTGCTATCAATGGGCCGATCAATATATTAGTAGGGCCACAAACTCCTCCTATTCAGGCTTTACAATCTCTAGGTGTAATTCGAGTTAGCCTAGGATCTGGACCAATTCGAGCTGCTTTTGGTCTCGTACAAAAAATAGGCGAAGAAATATACCATAAAGGTATCTTTGATCACTTAACTTCTCATCAGATTCCTTACGATACTATGAATCAGTTTTTTAGACAGGTTTGACCAAGGAAGAATCTTATTGCTTTGTTCTTGGGTAGATAGCATAGTCTTTTTAGGAGTTTTAGGTATCCAAACCCGCTCTTAGTTGTCAAGTGGTATCTATAAGAACTGGGCTTTTACGTTCTCACAAACCCTTAAATGACAATTAGTTGAGAATTTCATGTGAGATACGTTTGTGAGAAGACAAAAGCCCAGTTCGTTAATTTTCAAGCAAAGTTTTTAATTCCTTCTCACAAACCTTGGTTTTTGAGAAAGATCTAAGGACTTTATTTTACCCATCGCAACACTTGAAAGCTTCCCATGCCTGAAAAATCCAACAAGGCTTGTGCCTCTAAGGCTAGACTTTTATTTTTCAAAGATTCAAATGTGATCTCTTTTTCATTAATCCATCTCGTCTTTGCATCTTTAATTAAATCCATAATCGAACCTTGAGTTAAAAATTGATGTTGAGTCAGAATCTGAGTAGGTTTTTTTACAAGGCTCAGCTGGTCAACAGCTACATCTACTGTAATATCCCAAAAAGAGGGTTGAAAAAAAATATTACTTATTCTTTGATGATGTCTATACATACGAAGCCATTGATCAATAGTTTTATTAATCATTTCAGCTGTAGAACTAAAATAATCTATCGCTATTATTGTTCCTTTTTTTATGGCTTTCAAAGAATTCCTCAACCACTCCATAGCTCCTGTTTGGATAGGAATTACGCTTCCTTCAGTAGGCTTTAAATCTAATTTTGAAAGCGAATACAAAAAAGCTGGATCATCAATTTCATGAAGCACTTCTGCTAGGTGCCCATTTTGAAATCCTATCTTTATTTCTTTCCACCTTGAATCATCAAAACGTACTAAATCAAAAGCAAGATTATCTAAAAGCTCATTACAAAACACAATCCCTATTTCTTGTTCTTCCAACTTAGCTATATCATCAGTTCCAACAACAAGACTAGATCTAGCTCGTTCTATAGGAAAAAAGTTTATATGGCTGTTTAGGTAAGTATTTTTTTCTAATATTTGCTTACCTATTGAAGAATGATTTATACCTACTTCAATAAAACTAAATTGATCAGGTTGACCAACAGATCTCCACCAATTTTGGACAAAGTTATACACTACTTCAGCAAAAACCAATCCCAAAGAAGCGCTAGTAATATAGTGTTCATTTTTACTACTTGGTCTATTGTAAAAACCAAAAATAGGATTATAAAGAACAATATCTATATATTGAGAAACTTTTAAATCACCTTTCTTGCTGATTTGGTCAAATAAAAATTTCTTTACTTCTTTGTCGTTCATCTCAAGCTACAAAATGTATTAAGTTTGCCCAATTGATAAATAGCTGTGGGTAAAGACCACTTATAACTACTCCTCCAGCACAAACAACTAAGGCTGTTCCTAAAGCTAAGTTGGTTTTTGTTAAAGAAATTTTGATTATAAGGCCTTGTTTTTCTTCCCATAAAATTCGAACTATTTTTGCATAATAAACCAAACTAATAACAGAGCTAACTAATGCAACAAAACCTAAAAATAAGGCTAAAAAAGAACCGCTTTTAAAAACAACTGAGAAAAGATCAAACTTAGCAAACCATCCACCCAAAGGAGGTATACCAGCTAAAGAGAACAAAAAAATACTAAGGCAAAAAGCTAACAGAGGTGACCTTGAATAAAGTCCCCTATAGGAGTTGATTTCTGTAGAGATCTTATGGTCTCGAACTAGTGAGATAACGACAAAAACTCCTAAATTACTAATAACATATATACCTAGATATAAAAAGCTAACGGCTATGGCATTTTTAGAAAGACCCCCTTTAGAAGCACTAATTACCAAAGGGGTCAAAATAAATCCTGACTGAGCTATAGAAGAATACGCCACAAAGCGTAAAACATTAGTTTGTCGCAATGCTGCTAGAGCACCACCTAACATTGTAAGTGTTGCTACTATAGCCAAAAACCCCTGCCATAGATAAAACAGAGGGCTAAATAGCTCTACAACCAAAATGACTAGAACAACAAAACCTGCAGCTTTAGAAGCAACGGACAAAAACGCAGCTATAGCTACAGGGGCTCCTTCATAAGCATCAGGAGCCCAAAAATGAAACGGCATCGCAGAGATTTTAAATCCTAATCCTCCAAGAATAGCAATTAAAGCAACCATCAAAGCTGGAGGAACTTTGTCAATGTGTAACACAAATTGAGTTATGGTCCCAAAATTAGTAGATCCCACTAATCCAAAAATTAAAGAAATTCCATACAAAATCAAAGCTGAAGCTAGTACTCCTAAAATATAAAACTTTATAGAAGACTCTCCTGCTTTGAGATCCCTATTCCAACCAACTAATAGATATCCAGGAATAGCCAAGGCTTCCATGCAAATATATAAAGCTAGCAAATTCTGAACTGTTCCTAAAAACATCATTGGAAAAACAGCACATAAAATCAAAAATAAATACTCTGCCCTATTGGAATCTTTATTAAAAGGACCTGAAATTAAAACCACAATTAGTGCAGATATTAAAAACAGAATATTTAAAGCCAATGAAGAACTATTTATTTTCAAACTATTGCTAAAAAATATAGAACTAGTATGAAC
>JAJYPT010000051.1 GCA_021795135.1 Actinomycetes bacterium | reverse complement strand
TATTGCTCGTGTCCACAGTGAAGTGGAAAATATTTTACCTGAGAGACCAGATGAAATTGACAATGAGTCAGATGGCAGGGTCAGCTAGAATCGGTAGAATATAGTGAATGATCCGCGAATGACAGGCTATCTCATGCGCTCGCTTAGTTCTGAGATGGCAGCTGTTCAACAGTATCTCACTCAATCAAGTTTGGCAGCTATGTGGCATCTAGATGATTATAGCAATCGCTTTCGTCGGGATGCTCAAGACGAGCTGGGACACGTTCAACAATTGATTGAGTATATGTTGAGATCGGGTATCGTTTTTAATGGTACTCAACTGCCACCCATTCGCCCTGGTCGATCCCTAGAAGAAATGTTGTTAATTGATCGCGACTTAGAGATTGAAGTAATTCGTTTGTATGAAGAAGTAACACATTATTGTGCTCGTGTACGCGCAGGAGAGCTGCAAGCTTTATTTTATAGTTTATTGCAAGACGAGTTAGATCACTTGAACGACTTAGACCAGCTATTGGCTAAAGTGTATCAAGGAGCAAAGTTATGAGTGTAACAAGAGATTCAAATGTTTCTTCACTAAATTCAAGGGAACATCTATCTACTCTAAATTGGCGGTTTGAATTTGAAAACTATGTTCAAACTCGTTACTTTTTAGAGCAAATGGCTAATCTGTCTGAGCGTATGAAATATTATCCTGACATGAGCTTTGGCAAAACTTATGTCAATATTACTATCGATGCCGCAGGTCAAGCTTTACTAGCTAAAGATAAGGCTGACTTTATCAAAGAGATGCAGACGCTATCTACTATGAAATTAGCCTACCCTGACCAATCGGTCGAACTGCAATAGGGAACTATGGCGGACAAAACCATAGCCATAATTAGTCAAAAGGGAGGTTCTGGGAAAACTACTCTGTCTTTGAACCTTGCTGCCGGATTGGCTCTTCGAGGTCCAACGCATTTAGTGGACGCAGACCCTCAGCGCTCTATTAGCCAGTGGGTGGCTATGTCGGTTTCTAATGCTGGGTTACCACCAGTGACTCAGCTTGGCAAAGATCCTTTAGCAACTATTGAGCAACTCGAATATGACCATCGCTATGTGGTAATTGACTGTCCCCCAATTATCCAAGGTGACACTGTTGTTGCCATAATGCGTGCTGTTCAGATAGTATTGATTCCAGTATTACCATCTCCTATTGATCTTTGGTCCAGTGTAGAGATGGTGGGAGTTATCAGCCAAGCCAGGCGATGGAATCCAGATTTGAGGGCAAGTTTGGTTTTAAACCAAGTAGAAACTCGTAATGCTTTGTCTCGTGCAATGAGTGAGGCTTTGGCAGAGTTAGACATGCCAATATTGAAAGCGAGCATGCAAAGACGTGCAGCTTATCGAAGTGCTGCTGTTGAAGGGGTAAGTGTGTATGGATTAGGGAAACGAGCCGAGCCAGCAGTGACAGATATGGAAGCGATTATTGAGGAGATTTTATGCCTGTAAATAAGCCTGTAAATAAACTGGGATCCAAATTGGCCCAAGAGGTGCGTCAAGTTCAAGCGATGCAATCTGAAACACCTGAATCAGAGTCTGAGGCTAAAGATAGCCAAGATAGCCCGCCGAAGAGTCGAAGCACGTCTTCTAGAAATAAAAAAATTTCGACGCCAGAGCCGACTAAGACAAAGCAGTCATCTAAATCAGGAGATTCCCAAAGTCTGCACCCTCGCCGGGTTTGGCCTGATTAATGTTTTTATTATTGACTGCAGGAGTTAAAATTGCCATCTGAAATTGATCCATACCTTATCCGAGATATGCCCTATTATAGGGCTGTAGCCGATGAGGTAGATTTATATGAAGCTGCTTATTCAGTTCGAATGCCAATGATGCTTAAAGGACCCACAGGTTGTGGGAAAACCCGTTTTGTTGAATATATGGCATGGAAATTAGGTAAACCACTAATTACTGTGGCATGCAATGAAGATATGACAGCATCTGATCTAGTTGGCCGTTTCCTTCTCGACGTTTCTGGGACTCGTTGGCAAGATGGACCATTAGCTGTCGCCGCTCGTTTTGGTGCTATTTGTTATCTAGATGAAGTGGTTGAAGCTCGTCAAGATACTACTGTGGTGATCCATCCACTTACCGATGCCCGACGAGTATTGCCATTGGAAAAGAAGGGCGAATTAGTACAAGCTCATCCCGATTTCCAAATGGTAATTTCGTACAATCCCGGATACCAAAGCTTGATGAAAGACTTGAAACAGTCGACAAAGCAACGTTTTGGTGCTTTGGATTTTACTTATCCCGAACATGGCATTGAAACTGAAATCGTTGCTCATGAGACTAATGTTAGTACTGAAATTGCTGACAAATTAGTTTCCATTGCTGAACGCGCCCGCAATCTCAAAGGACATGGGCTGGACGAGGGAATCTCTACCCGTATGCTCATATATGCAGGTAGTCTTATTAATAAAGGTGTTAAACCATTAGTTGCATGTCGTATGACTCTTGTTCAACCAATCACTGATGATCCTGATATGCGTGATGCTTTGGATGCAGCGGTAGGTACCTTCTTCTGAAAATTGAAATAGCATGGCAGTCGAACTAGAAAAATACCAGGACATATTGGATGAACTCGGAGAACAGGCTGCTGAAGTTCTGCATGCTTCTTGGGATGAAGCTGCACGAGTATTTACACCGCGTGGACTGGAAAATGACTATTTAGAGGCTGCTATAAATCTGAAGTCGTTGGGACGAAGCACCGATTTGGTTGTATCGTTCATCCAAAGTGCACCTGCTGTAGCACGTGAACTCGGTGAAGAAGCAGTTCGAGATATGCTCAATACCGGAATTAAAATGTATTCCAAAACTAGTGCTTCTGTAATTGCTACTATGTTTTCTACTAGCCCCACTGCAGCTACACGATTAGGTGATATTCAACTATTTCGTTCTTATTTAAATTTTCTTGACCTATTGCTTTCACAAGCACCGCGTGGAGTTCGTCCAATGCTGGATCATCTTGAGGTACTCTTGGACCAACTTACCCTAGGTGGACTACGGCGTTGGGCATTTTGGGGAGCTCAAGCACACAAAAGTGATTTTGATAACCAGGTAAAATATTTTTCCTTGGAAAGTCCAGAATCCATTGGTATTTTGCAAAAAGAACGTAAAGGTACGCTCTTCATTGATGTCCAACGACGCATTGGTATGTATTTACGTGCTCTTTGGGGACGTGATTTCTTTTTGCGTCCAACCAGTGGTGATTTTGAACAACGCGAAGGCTACCGTCCTTTTATTAGTGGATATGTCATTCATCTTCCTGATGCTTATGATGATTTAGTATTACCGACTCCATCAGGTGAAGAAATACGCGTTTCAGGTATTGAGCTATATCGTGCTAGTGCTGCTCATGCGGCATGTCATCAGGTATATACTACCCATCAATTCGACAAAAGTGGACTTAGCGCTCTAGAGGTAGTTCTAGTTGGATTGGTAGAAGATGCTCGTGTAGAAACTATTGCCCTTAAGGAATTTCCTGGACTTGAACAGATTTGGTTGCCTCTACATACAGCAACACCTGAATTAGGCGATGGAGCTAGTCCCCTAATGGCACGCTTGGCGCGTGCATTGCTTGATCCAAAGTACTTTGATAACCACCCTTGGGTTGCTTTAGGTCGTCAACTATTCAATGAACAGAAAGATCATTTGAATTCTACGGAATGGTCACTCGAAGTAGGATTACACCTTGCTGAAGAAATGAGCCAGCTTGGAGTGTCTTATTCAAGTAGCGATAAGTTGATTGATATACCGTATTATCGTGATGATAATCAATATATTTGGGAGTTTGAGGAGCTGCGGGATTTAGAGTTTATGACTGCTGGGGTTCCAACACATCAAATTCGCAAAAATGTCAGTCTAATGGAAATGATAAATACAATTGATGTACCTAATGCAGGCGATGATGCAAACGAAATTTGGGTACTAACTACCGAATTCTTTCGAGATGAAGAAACCACTAGTCTAAATGAGCAAGAAGGTAGAGAGCCACCGCCAGAACCTTATCATTATCCTGAGTGGGATTACCAAATGCAATTAGAACGGCCTAGCTGGTGTACTGTATTGGAAAAACGGGCCAAAAGTGGTGGCTTAGATATAATCGAAGAAATTGTCAACAAATACAAGCCAGTTATCAGTAGACTCAAATTTCTTATTGAGGCATTACAACCCCAAGGAGTGCAGCGCTTGCGTAAGCAAGAAGATGGTGATGAAATAGACCTAAACGCTGCTGTTGGTGCTGTAGTTGATATGCATATGGGTCACCAACCAGATCCTCGTATTATGATACGTAATATACGTAAAGTACGTGATCTTTCTGTTCTGTTACTAATCGATCTATCTGAGTCTACTAATGATATAGTACCTGGTTCAGATAATACTGTATTGGATCTTGCCCGCGAAGCTAGTGTATTGCTTGCTGATGCTCTCGACAAAATTGGTGATCCGTTCGCTATCCACGGATTTGATTCAAATAGCCGCCATGATGTTGAATATTTCCGTTTCAAAGATTTTGATGAACCTTACAATGATCACGCTAAGGCTCGCTTATCAGGTATGAGTGGACAGTTGTCTACCCGGATGGGAGCTGCTATACGTCACGCTGGCTCAATTTTGAAACGTCAGCCTAGCTCTAAAAAACTTTTATTAGTAATAACCGATGGGGAGCCAGCAGATAATGATGTACGTGACCCTCAATACTTGAGATTTGATGCCAAAAAGGCTGTTGAAGAAATAACCAAGTTTGGTATTTCTACCTATTGTCTAAGCCTTGATCCACGAGCTGATCAGTATGTATCTCGTATCTTTGGCGCTAATAACTATGTAGTTTTAGATCACGTTCAAAGGTTGCCCGAAAAACTACCAATTCTATACATGGGTCTTACTCGATAGGATTATCGGTATTGATCATTGAGTAAATCGAACTTATTGATAATTTGTAAACAACCTTAGGCAATACTATCTAATAGGGTTTTATAACAAAAACTCTTTAAGCTAACATGTCTAACTTAATAGATCTCGAAGAGGATTTAGGAACCTCTACAAGATGGTTTTGAGAATTGTTGGAATGAAAGTCGGTAAGTAGTTGAAGTAATTCACCTATTCTATGAGCTTGTTCAAGAGGATGGCGAAAAGGTTGTTCTGGATTGATTAAATAATGATTTCTTCGTCCTACCCGCGTTCTTCTAATGTACCCAGAATTAACAAGATCAGCTATAATTGCTTGTGCAGCACGTTCAGTAATGCCAACTTGAGCAGCAATATCTCGTCCTCGGATGCCTGGATCGCTACATATACAGATGAGGACATGACCATGATTAGTAAGGAATGTCCAAGGTGGTTTATCCACCTCTTTTTTTTCTGTATTCAAATCTGTCACATATGCAATTTTAGCTAGTTCTATAAAATAATGTCAATTTGTAGAACCAAGACCTGTGGGCAATAATGCTAACTTTCATCACAACTACTTCAAGTAATTAAATTTCTTCTAAATAATTTTTATCAAGTAATTATTTTTCTGTAGCAACTCAATGTTGAAGTTGCAGCAATAAAAAAGTTAGTAACTGATTGAGACTTAACCTATTAGTTATCAATAAATAGAAAAAAGTCAATAGACAACTAAATAATTTTGAAGCATTGTTGTTTATAGAAAGACTTGAGGAGGAACTTATATTTCAGGTACTACTAAAAGGTGGCAAGCAGGCATTATTTGTTATTTAGAAAATAATACTGGGCTCAAAAATAGTATTGGGAACTGGATAAGCGCTAAAAGATAACTATTAACTGAGTTATATGTAAGGCACAAATAAAAGCAAAATACAACTATATAGTTGCAAAAGGCTAGACAAAGAGGTCAATTCTCATCTAAGATATGTTCACGAATTCACGAAGAGGAGAGCGTACGATGTCCAAAAGGAAACTTAGATGTCGCAATGTTTTGAGAATTGTGACCATGACTAAGAATAAGAAACAGGATTTCAAACTAGAAATTATCCTATTTGAATTTATTGGAAAAATTACATCACCTATGCCTACTTGTTCGATGACTGTCTTTTTGGCTATTTAGTAAGGGTAATAATATTGCAACCACTAAATCAAACGCTAAATTACGTTTCACATATAGTTTTACGTTTACCTATATTAGGAGTTCCATATGATTGATATTGCATCCTCTCTCTTGTTGGTTGCACCGTTACCACTATTGTTAGTGGGTCTTATTATTGGAATTCGCGCCAATGATCATGTTTTTTGGATAAAGACACTTAGTAACCGTGCTAATTGGTTCTCCCTGGCTTGTGGGATTGCTGCTGCAGCAATATTTATCGCAATTCCTCAACATTCCCTTACTTATTTTAGATTTTACTTGCCAGGAGGATTGGGAACATTTGCCATTAAAACCCTTATTAATCCATTGACAATAATTATGTTCTTATTAGTTTCTTTCATGGGGATGATCGTTTCTCGATTCTCTTTGTCATATATGGTAGGCGATCCTCATGAGGGAAGCTTTCATAAATGGTTGAGTCTGACAGTTGGGGTATTTTTGGCACTAATTTTGACAGACAATATCTGGTTCTTTTGGATTTTGTTTGTAGCTGCAAGTTTGTTGTTGCATCAATTGTTGATTTTTTATCGTGAGCGTCCTTTGGCTGTAGTAGCAGCACGTAAAAAATATTTACTCTCACGTATTGCAGACCTAAGTCTTTTAGTCGCTTTTGTATTAATAGCACATGATACTGGGAAGACAGGATTTTCAGGTATAGCGCATTGGATGAGTTCTTCCCAAGGAAGCCTTCCTGTGGGTTTGCAAATCGCAACAGGTCTGATCGTACTTACTGCAATCTTGAAAAGCGGAGTATTCCCCTTGCATGGTTGGCTTATTCAGGTTATGGAGGCTCCTACTCAGGTTTCAGCCTTGTTGCATGCAGGGCTTATTTATACAGGAGCATTCTTACTTCTACGAGTTAGTTTTATGATTACTCATGTGAGTTGGGCTTGGGTCGTACTTATTCTTGCAGGACTTTTATCTGTAATTATGGCATCTCTAATGATGATGACTCAGACCAACATCAAAGAAGCCTTAGCTTATTCTACCTCTGCTCAATTGGGTTTTATGCTTATGGAATGCGGTCTTGGTCTTTACAGTATTGCTGTAGTTCATATTGTTGCTCACTCTGTTTACAAAGCACATGCTTTTTTATCATCTGGAAGCGTTGTAGACAATTTCCGTGGACCTACGATAAAAAAACTACAAGTGAAGCAAACACTTGGAAGAGCCGAGCTGGCGATTATATTATCAGGGGCAGTAACTTTTGGAGTCGCTCTAGCATTTGGTATTGATCTGCAAAAACAACCTACTCTTTTGACAATTGGAGTTATAGTTGCCATTGCTATGGGTCAGCTCTTGTTGCAAGCCCTCAATGCTTATGGGCTTGGAGCTGGCGCTTTATTGTTGCGAGCTGCTCCGCTAAGTATTTTTGTTTGTGCAGCATATTTCGGATTGCACGATATATCTGCTTATTTACTAGGACGTAGTATTCCTAGTGAAACACTACAAGCAGATCATATTCCTATTTGGCTATTAGTGCTTATTGTCGTGGGCTTCTTATCTTTGTTGCATATTCAACAACTTATACCACGTCTACAAAGGTCATCTTTTTGGCAGGCTATGTATATGAATTTATACAACGGTATGTATGTTGATCTTGCCTTTAGCCACATACCACTTTTAGATGCGACCAAGACAAAAAATAAAAAAGAGTTGAAACCAGTCAATCTTCAAGCACAGCCCCTCAAGAGGAGTAAATAATGAAACCAATAGAGGCAGCTACTCCACATGACAGAGATATTGAAGCTAGCATCGATAGAGCATGTCTAAGGATTGCTCCTTTGTGGCCACTTAAGCATTTTGTTGCAGTGAATCCCTACTTTGGATTGCGCGATAAACCCTTCTGGCAAGCCGATGAGACTTTGCGAAAAATAACTGGCACAGGACTGACTATGTCCCGCTCGTATTATGAAGACCAAATTGCCAATGGAAGAATTACCAAAAAAGATCTAGCCGAGGCATTAAAGCAGATGCACAGTAGCTGGGATGTAAACCGGCTTGAACAGGAAATGAAACAGCAATCTGAGAATGAGAGCGTTGCATTTCCGCTATTTACCGATGTTATTACTGTCAATAATGATCGAGATTGGTCAAAGATTGTTATTGAAAGGATTAGCCGTTATTGTGCCGCTTATTTTGATGAGGGACAGGCCTTGTGGACTATGCCATGGCGCGATGACTCTTTGTATCAAGGATGGCTTAAGTTCATGCATATGGATAAGAGCCTAAAGATAATGGGTTTGCGAGGTATTAGAAAAACTGTAACAACTCTTCCGACAACGGCTGAGGCAGCAATTACTTGGGCTCTTGGAGAACTTTCTATTCCAGTAGATATAACCGATGATTATCTCTTGGCGGCACTTTTGAGCGTAGGAGGATGGGCTGGATGGGCTAGATATTTACGTTGGCAGGCTGAGTTGAAAAGCGAGACCGACCAATCCTTAGGTGATCTTCTTGCTATTAGAGTATGTTGGGATGCCATTCTTCATAAAATTTACTCTGATACTGACATGCCAAATAAATGGGCTTTGATGCTTAGAACTCAACAAAATAATCCGTTTGAAAATCATCCTGAACACATTGATGCGATTTTACAAACAGCACTTGAGATTGGTTATCAACGATCATTAGTACAATTATTAATGTCTTCTAGTTCAAAAAATGACACTGTAGTTGAACGGCCTGCTGTACAAGCAGCCTTTTGTATAGATGTGCGTTCTGAAATTATTCGACGGGCACTAGAAACAGTAACCCCAGCAATACAGACATTGGGATTTGCTGGCTTTTTTGGGGTGCTTATGGAATATGTGCCATTCGGATCAGATACCCCTAAAGGTCACCTTCCTATTATATTCAATCCCCCTTATCAAGTGTGGGAAGGTCTGAGTTATGCAGATGAAGATGAAACCCAACGCGAGGTTAACAAAAGACAATTACGACTTCGAATAGCTAATGCGTGGAAAGGTTTTAAAACTTCAGCCGCATCTACTTTTACTTTTGTTGAATCGACTGGACTTATATATGTTCCAAAACTTTTTGGTGACAGTATGGGTTGGACTCGAACAGTTCCACATCCAGATAAAAAGGGACTTGATGTTGGCACTAAACAAAAGCTTCGTCCCCAACTCACAGCAATTGGCAGTCCAGCTTCAAATGGTAACAACGTCGGCATCCCAAAAAATGATCTAGCAAAAGTCGGAGGCTTTATATTAAATAATATGGGTCTTACAAATACATTTGCCAGACTTATCTTATTGGCAGGTCATGGTAGTACTACTGTCAATAATCCACAAGGAACTGGACTTGATTGTGGCGCATGTGCTGGACAAACCGGAGAGGCAAGTGCGCGAATAGCAGCAGCTTTGCTAAATGATCCAATAACGCGACGAGGCCTTGAAGAAAAGGGAATCAAAATTCCACAAGATACCTACTTTATTGCTGGATTGCATGACACTACAACAGACGAAGTTACACTGTTTGATACAGAAGACTTACCTAAAACTCATGATAAAGACTTAGCGCAGCTGCGTCAATGGTTGGCTGAGGCTGGTGAACTTACCCGAATGCAACGAGCTAGCTTACTAGGAATGGCTAATGAACCTTCTGATGTTGTAATGCGTGACATGAGGCGACGCACTCGAGATTGGGCTGAAGTTAGACCTGAATGGGCTCTAGCACGTAACGCAGCTTTTGTCGCTGCTCCTCGCGAGCGTACGAAAGGTATCAATTTATCAGGACGAGTTTTCTTGCATGATTACAATTGGCGAAAAGATGCAGGTTTTTCGACATTAGAGTTGATTATGACTGCACCTATGGTGGTTGCCAACTGGATCAATATGCAATATTACGGTTCTATGGTTGATAATTTACATTTTGGCAGTGGTAATAAAGTTTTGCATAATGTCGTTGGTGGTTCTATAGGGGTTCTTGAAGGAAATGGTGGAGGAGATCTGCGAATTGGTCTCGCTTTGCAATCCTTGCATGACGGTAAAAACTGGATCCATGAGCCTTTACGTCTCAATGTGATAATCGAAGCGCCTCAAGAGGAGATAGACAGTATTATTTCTCGACAAGTTCTTGTACATGAATTGATAGATAATAATTGGATTTATCTCTTTCAGATTAATGATGATAGAGGTATCTATCGTCGTTTATCGAGA
>JAJYPT010000050.1 GCA_021795135.1 Actinomycetes bacterium | reverse complement strand
CCTTTTTCTTTGATTGTCACCAATGCCCTCAATTACGCCATATTTTTACCTATTTCAATTACTGCTGTTTTGATTGCCTTTACAGCCTCAAAAATGCGATGGTCAGAAGCTATGCGTCTAGGCGGTTTATTGTCTTTATTGGCTAATCTTTATATTATTGTGGCACAAAGTGCTTGGCTAGACCTATTAGGTCTTCCGTTGCATTGATTACATCAACTTGTTGAGGAGAGTACTTGATTGAAGGAGACACTGACTTGGTTTTTGTAATCGATAATTCTACATTTGTGGAGAAGTTTTTTAGAATAAGATTTTTTATAAGTCTCTTTCTATAATTTCTTTATCCGGTCAATCTGGACTCAGTTGAAGTCACCTATGATTAAGAATTAGCAGATGAAAGAGGTCTCACCTGTGATAAAAAGTTTTAAAAGAGAACAATAAACTCAATAGAATTTATTATTCAAATAAATATAGGTTCAAGTACTGTCTTTTTAGTGCTGCCACTTGAACCTATATTTCGCATTGCTTGCTTTCGTATCACCATATTGATTTTTGCAACTATACTAAATAGTTTTATGGGCTATTGAGAAGTTGCGTGTAACCCCAAAGATATTTGTACCTTTGACTTAACAACTGGCAAGATTTTCGAACATGAGTTGATGATCTAGATGTAACACAATTGTAATGACTAGAATTTATTCTTGTCATATTGCTCCTATAAATTGTATACAAAAGACAAATAAGGAGTTATTTTGACTGATCTGCCGATCTCATCTTCAGCTTCCAATACAAATAAGGGTAAAGATTCCCATAATAATTACCTAGATGAGACTTTGAATCAAAAAGTAATATCTCGTCGGCAGCTTTTTACCAAAGGAGCTAAAGCAATTGGTGCCGTTGCTTTGATGGGTTCTCTTCCTGAAATTCTAGCAGCTTGTGGAACTTCTTCATCTGCAACAACTAACTCTGGCGCAACTGGTTCTGCAACTTTACCCAAAGCTAATTTACAGTTGAACTATCTAGAAAATGTCCAGTTTGCTGGTAGCTTTTTTGCTGAAGAAAAAGGATATTATCGTCACTATGGCATAGATGTAACCTTGTTGCCAGGAGGTCCTAATCTTGCTCCCGAACCGATAGTTGCCTCTGGTAGGGCTTTAGTTGGTATAACTCATACAGCAGAAGTAATTCAGGCTATAAATAATGGAGCTGATTTAAAAATTATTGGAGCTTGTTTTCAAAAAAGTCCAACTTGCATAGCTTCTAGGGCTAGTGCTCCTATACGTAACCCACAAGAAATGATAGGGAAAAAAATTGGAGTTAGTCCTACTAATGAACCTATTTGGCAATCTTTTCTAAAAGCAAATCATATTAAAGCCAGTCAAATAAATGTTGTGACAGTAGGTTTTGATCCTACTCCTTTAGCAACAGGAGAAATAGATGGATTGGTTGCTTTTTACACTAATGAACCTATTGTATTGAGATTAAAAGGAGTTCCTACATATGCATTTTTATTAAATAATTTCAATTATCCAATGATGGATGACGTATATATAGTTCGAGGTTCTGATTTAAAAGATCCTATAATGTCTAAGCAAATTACCAGTCTTATGTCAGGAGAATCAAAAGGGTGGAGTCAAGCGATTGCTCATCCAGATGAAGCGGCTAAATTAGCAGTAACTAAATTTGGGGCAAATCTTCATTTGAATCCAGTTCAGCAAAAACTTGATGCCCAAGAACAAAATCAATTTGTTTCTGATTCCAATACGGCCAAGCATGGATTGTTTTGGATGACTCCTCAAACTATTGCTGGAACAATCAAATCTTTGTCTTATGGCAATGTCAAGGCTACAACTTCTATGTTTAGCAATGAAATATTATCCAAAGTTTATAGATCAGGAATCAAATTATGAGTGCACTTTATTTTGAATCTCATTCAAAAGATCTTATTAATTCTGAAACCAATTTAGCTGATGGGATCTTTTTAAAAAGTGTCGAAAAGGTTTATGGATCAAAAAAAAATCAGACTTTAGCTTTAGCGGGAGTGGATATACAAGCCAAAAGAGGAAGCTTTACAGCTTTGCTTGGTCCTTCTGGATGTGGAAAATCTACAGTTTTGAAAATGATAGCTGACCTTGAAGAGCCTTCTTCTGGATCTATATTGTTACATGGGGAGCATCCTCGCCAAGCTCGCTTAGCTCACCATATTGGAGTTGCGTTCCAAGAAGCAGCCTTATTGCCTTGGAAAAATGTTGAAGCAAATATTAAACTTCCACTAGAGATAGCAGGTCGCAAACCAGAAAAAGAAATCATACGTGATCTTATCTCTTTAGTGAAACTAACTGGTTTTGAAAAAGCTCGTCCAGCAGAATTATCTGGAGGAATGCGTCAAAGGGTTGCAATTGCACGAGCTTTGGCAATTGAACCAAAAGTACTTCTATTAGACGAGCCTTTTGGAGCCCTTGATGAAATGACGCGGCGTAGATTAAATATAGAATTGCAACGTATTTGGAGTCAATACTTAGCAACTACTTTGTTGGTGACACATTCTATTTCTGAAGCAGTTTTTTTATCTGATGATGTTTATTTATTTAGTCCAAGGCCGGGTAGGATTATAGCTCATATAGAAGTTCCTTTTGCAAGACCTCGTACTTCTGAGTTACTACGCCAGCCAGAATTTCATCACATATGTGACCACTTAGCTTCTTTGCTATTTGATTCTGAAGATCTATCTTCACAAGAGAACCTATGACTACTTTATTTGTAAGTAATAGAAAAAATTTAACAAAAAATATTTTCAATTTAAAATATAGTCATTGGATTGGAAGTGTTTTGGTATCAGGAGTAATTCTCCTATTGTGGGAAGTATTAGCTCTTACCTTGTTTGCAAAACATCATGTAGTTCCTACTCCTGTAAGTGTTGTATTGAAAATATGGCAAGACCACTTTTATAGTACAGATCTTCAAGTTACTTTATCCGAAGCGATATTAGGTTGGGTAATAGGCAATACCTTAGCAGTGGTTTTGGCTGGTCTATCTCTTTTATTACCCAAACTTGAATCGCTGTTTTTATCTTTCGGAGTAATGACATATGCAGTGCCAACTGTTGCTATTGGTCCTTTGCTTTTTATTATTGAGTCTCCATTTGATGCCAAAGTCACAATGTCAGTTCTATCTGTATTTTTTGTTACCCTTGCTTCAGCAGTAGCGGGGTTTAGAGCTGCTTCTCGCACATCTTTAGAACTAATTTCTTCTTTTGGAGGTGGAAAATGGGCAATGCTCTACAAAGTGAGATTGCGAGCCAGTATACCTAGTTTGGTAAGTGGGCTTTCTGTATCTGCTCCAGCTGCAATTTTAGGTGCGATGATAGGAGACTATTTTGGAGGTCAAGCTGGATTAGGAGTAGTTATGCTTCAAGCTCAACAACAACTTGCGGTAAGTCGAACATGGGCGGTAGCAGTCGTTGCAACGGTGGTTTCAGGAATATTTTATGCTTTGATAGTTGCTTTAGCAAAAGTTTTTGGGATAGGGGTAGCTATTAGCACCGAAGCTGATTCTGTGGATCCTAAAGACAAAAAATACCCCTTACCAGTTTCTATTTTGTTTCTTGTGACAAAAGCAATCATAGGAACCATACTAATTTTGTTAACTTGGAATTTAGCTGTTTCTCTAAGTGGACTAAGTAGTTTTTTTGTAAAAACTCCTATTGATATATGGAATTACTTAACCTTAGGAAGTTCGGCTCATTTACACCAACAAGTTATATTACAAAATTTATCTATAACTTTATATCATGCTGGATCTGGGTGGATTTTAGGAACTGTAGCTGCTATTACAGGTGCTATAGCTCTAATTCTTTCACCTGTTTTATCTAAAGTTATTATGCCATTGATATTAGTATTACGCTCAGTTCCTTTGGTTGCTATGACTCCTTTAATAGCTCTTATATTTGGACGGGGTCTTGTTGGAGTTACAATGATTGCTGCAATGGTCACAGTAGTTCCTTCTTTGGTGACTATTTCGGATGGATTGAAGTCATCACCAGGATGTGCTTTAGATGTTGTTAGTTGTGCTGGAGGTAACCACTTTCAATTACTTTCCAAGATAAGAACAATGTATGCTCTTCCTGCTTTATTTACAGCTGCCAAAATTTCTATGCCTGGAGCGATTTTAGGTGCTGTACTTGCTGAATGGCTAGTTACTGGAAATGGCATTGGACATGCTATGGCCTATGACGTTACAGGTAGTAATTTTTCTAATTTATGGAGTTGTGTAACAGCCATAGTTGTTGTTTCGTTGGTTCTTTATTATCTAGTAAATACAATGGAAAAAACAATTCGATCCCATCTTTCAGTGCAATGATAGAGAACATATTTAGTGCAACTAAACTAACTAAAGCTTTAAAAAAACGTACTTTGAGCACGACAGAAGTAGTAGATATTCATCTCTCAGTTCTTGAAAAAAATAAATACTTAAATGCACTAGTTATTCCTACGGATCCTCAAAAATTATACGATGAAGCAAAGCTAAATCAAAAACGAATAAATCAAGGAGACAATACTGCCTTAATTGGAGTACCACTTACGGTAAAAGATGTAATTGCAGTTGAAGGACTTGCTTTGACTGGGGGAAGTTTACTTTTAGCAAATAACTATTCCAAACAAGACGCAACTGTGGTACATAAATTACGTAAATCCGGGGTCTTTATAGCTGGAAAAACAAATTGTCCAGAGTTTGGCTTTGGTATAGGCACAAATAATGATTTGTTTGGTCCAACTCAAAATCCTTGGGGGTCACAATTGTCTCCAGGAGGGTCAAGTGGAGGTGAAGCAGTTAGTGTCTCTAGTGGGATAAGTCTTGTGGGAATTGGTAGCGATTTTGGAGGCTCTTTACGTTGGCCAGCTCAATGTAATGGTGTACTTGCTTTACGCCCAACCCCTAGACGTGTTTCTGGAGTTGGACAAATAGTTGGGATGGGAACTCAAGGATTAGACGGCAAGTCAATTATGGCACCTGATTCACTACAGGGAAACCTACAAGTCCCTGGCTTTGTAGCTCGTTGTGTAGATGATTTAGAAAATTTGCTATTTTTATCTTCTGGCTACGATAAGCAAGATTTTTTATCTTCACCCGTTTGCCTTTCATCTAGTAATCAAGTTGATTTATCAAAGATTACAATCGGTTGGAGTGATGGGTCTTCCATAGCTCCTGTTAAGGATGAAGTTAGCCAGATGATTCTTGATCTAGCAATAGAATTGGAAAAAGATGGTTTCAAAGTAAAACATTTTCCTAATGCTTTCCAAGGCGCTCTTCAAGCTTATAACAATCTAAGGGCATTTGATGATTTGAGAGATATTAAGGCCTTGTCAAAAGGCCGCGAAGATAAATTAAGCCATAAAACAAGACAGATACTATCTTTTTCTAAACCTGATAATTTAGATGTTTCCAAAGCATGGGTAGATGCATTGATTGAAAGATACAAAGCTTTAGAACTTCTTAGCCAGACTCCCATTATCATTTTGCCTGTCGCAGGAGGAGCAGGTATGGGGGTTGATGAAACCATGGTGATACAAGGACATTTATATAAAGGCTTTGAACTTATGGCTCATTGTCGTGCCGTTTCTCTATTGGCAACTCCAGTAGTGTCAATACCAGTTGCTCAATCAGTTGATGGACTTCCATTGTCAGTACAAGTGGTAGGACTTCCTTGGGCAGAAGATACAGTACTAGCTGTTGCTAAAAGATTGGAATTTTTACGTGGTGGATGGCAGCAAGTACCTAATAGAAAATTTATTGATAACAAAAAAGGATTGATTTAATGAAACATGATGGTGCTGTACCTTTAGCCAATGCTTTTGTATGTCCAATGAGAACACCTGCTGATATTAGTGAGATAGAGAAACTATTTAGTGAATACGAAGTAGATCCACTTAGTGTTATAGCAGTTATTGGAAAATCTGAAGGTAGTGGATTACCTAATGATTATGGTCGCTTACTAGCAGATAGTAAAATTCGTCAATTGTTGGCAACGGTTCGGAAAAGTAGCGAAGAAGAAATTTCTCAGCAAGTTACAATTGCCATTTCAGGAGGTGCCCCAGGCAGTGTTGCACCCCATGTAACGGTATTTACCCAAAAATGGGTTCCTAAAGAAACCATGTCTGATTCTTCTAAAGGACAACTAGGTTTAGTCTTGGGTCGAAGCCATACTAGTGAAATTTTACCTCAACACATAGGTAGGGTTACCCAAGTAGATGTTACTACTCAAGCGGTAAATGAAGCAATCCAAGAGGCAGGGATTGATGATATATCTCAAATCCATATGGTTCTTGTAAAAGGGCCAGCTCTTACGGCTGAAAGTATTAATGCCTCCATTGCTTCAGGAATTGAACCAGTTACTCGAGATCCAGGCATTGGACCAATGGGATCTATGTGTTATTCAAATGATGCAATGGCTTTAGGTGTTGGAGTGGCACTGGGAGAAATAGATAGGAAAGATATTACTGATGATGTAATCAGGAAAAACTGGAGTCTTTATAGTAATGTTGCTGCTACTTCTTCGGGGGGTGAAAAACAGAAAGGTGAGGTATTAGTGATTGCAAATAGACCTGATTCTCTTAGTAAATTACGAGCAGGACATGGAATTACTACAGCGGTGGGAGAATCTGACGGGATTAAGCAAGCTTTACGTTCTGCTGGACTAGATTTTCAATGTTGTCCTAGTGATATTCAACGAAATTCTATAGTACAAGTTATGGCAAAATTTACTCTTCCGGCTTCATCTGAATTAGCAGGAGGACATATTACATTGTTAGACGACCATGAAGCTCATCATGTTGCAAAAGCAGTGGGGGGTGCAGTTATTACTAGTGTTACAGGTATTTCAATGGCTTTTATCTCTGGCGGAGAAGCTAATTCTCATATGGGACCTCCTAATGGTAATCCGGTTTGTGTCATAGTTAGACAGTAATAAGTAAAAATTATTTTTTAGAAAAAGGATTGAAATGTTATCTTATTTAATGCTTGGACAAATACTTGGCCCAGATGTATTAGTGGTTCTTGTTGTAGTAGTCGTATTATTTGGAGGATCTCAATTACCTAAGCTTGCTCGTTCATTGGGTTCGGCTAAGAATCAATTTGAAGCAGGATTGAATGAATCAAATCTGTCTAGTTCTGAAATTAATTCTGAAAAAATAGACCTTACTAAAAAGGTAAAAAATAATTGAACAATTATATTAACTTCTCAATTTTATATTAAAAATCTTTTATAACGAGGAGCATTTTAATAGGAGGATTAAAAAGAGGTGACATATGGTATTACGACAAAAAAGTCTTGTTGAATTAGCTGTTGTAGAATTACAACAGCTAATTTATTCTGGAAAGTATCTTTCAGGAGAACGTCTTTTAGAAGAACAACTTAGCGAACAACTGGGTATTAGTAGATCACCTCTGCGGGAAGCACTAAGGATTTTGGCTCAACGAGGCATTGTTGAGCAGCTTCCGCGTCGAGGTGTTCGTGTAGTTAGTCTTTCTGAACAAGAAATTTTAGAGATTTATTCTTTGAGAGAAGCCCTAGAGCGTTTTGCTGTTGAACTAGCTTTTCCTAATCCAGATCCCGAAGGTATTTTAGTAATGAAGCAAGCTTTGGTTGCGATGAATCGAGCAGCTAAAACGAAAGATCATGGCCAAATAGTTCAATCTAACCGTGATTTTCACATTGCACTTATAAAATTATCTTCTCATAAAAGATTACTTCAAACTTATGTAGGATTAATGGATCAAATGCAATTGTGCATGTCGAACAACCTTAGAGCGGAAAATATAACTGCCGGGGACTATAAAGATGGAGTCTATCGCCATGTTGTTTTATTAGAGGCGATAGAAGAAGGAGACTTAAATAATGTATTGTCAGCTTTAGCTAGTCATGGGGCTCGAGGTATAAATGCTAAACCTTCTCAAACTTATTATTATTCTCCAGGCTCAAATTCAGTATTAATAAATAAATAAATAGATATATATATTTATTTATTTATTTGAATTGTATCAAGCATTAGATATATATCCATAAGAGCTCTTTTAAAGAAATTACAAATAAATTATTATTATATAAATATTTATCATTGTTCTATTAATAGTTATTCTAATTAAATTATTTTGATTTTTGGTGATTAATAAAAGTGAATATTAAAAATCTCAGTATCTACACACCTTTGTTGATTGGGATATCAGGTGGTTTTGTAAGTGGGCTTTTAGGTATTGGGGGATCTTTTATTACTATCCCACTTCTTATAGGGTTTTTAAAAATAGAGGACCATAAAGCTCATGGAACAGCTATAGTGGTAGCTTTTTTTGCCTCCTTATCAGCAAGTATTGGTTATTTTCATTTGGTAAGAATTACAAGTAGTCTTCCTTTGTATCTTATTGTAGGAAGCTTATTAGGGGTTTGGCCTGGTAGCAAAATAATACATAAAGTACCTAGAAAATACTTAGCGGCATTGTTTAGTATTTTTTTAATATTGAGCGCAACTGAAGTCTTGATTAGAATTCATCCATCCAATTTAATTGATGGAGGCTTTTCTAAACTTGGTACAGAGATAGCTTTGGGACTGGGAGCAGGTTTTTTAAGCGGATTTTTTGGCATAGGCGGAGGTTCTGTAATGGTTCCAGGGCTTATAGCTGTTTTTGGAGTTTCTCAAAAACTTGCCCAAGGTATTTCTTTACTAGTTATTATTCCAACCACACTTTTGGGTAGTTTTGTTCATTATAAGAATAAAAATTTAGCTTTAAATTATCTTATTCCATTAGCAATTGGAGCTGTAGGTGGAGGAATTGTAGGATCTCAAGTTGTAGGTATTTTATCTCCCCAAGTCTTGAGTGTGATTTTTGTTTTGGCATTATTGATAGTGGCTGCTTCTACTTTGCGTAGAATGTTGAATACAAAAAGACCTCAATTATACTACGAAGAGGATTAAATATATAATTAGAAGAAATTTTCTAAAGAAGATAAATAGCAATAAGGGTTTTAAAAACTATCTAATAATTTTTTAAAATTTTCTTCATTGGCTAGTCCAGTTTCTATTTCATCTTTAGATGGAAAAGTTTTTTCTTTAAATATAGTTTTTATTTTTTGGACCAAAGGTATTGCAACACTCAAAGACCTAATCCCCATAGCCACTAATAACCTTGCCCAAATTGGATCTCCTCCAAGTTGTCCGCAAATGGATAAGGATAAGTTATAAATATTTGCCTGTTTGATTATTTCTTGAATAAAACGAGAAAAAGCTAATTGTGAGGTATGAGAAGTTGATATTTGGATTTGTCTATCTGAAGCAAAAAAATAC
This sequence comes from Actinomycetes bacterium, assembly GCA_021795135.1. GTDB lineage: Bacteria > Actinomycetota > Acidimicrobiia > Acidimicrobiales > JAJYPT01 > JAJYPT01. Next base: position 1,038 of record JAJYPT010000050.1, on the reverse strand, counting down.
TGACTTAAATCATTAGTACCAATGGAGGCAAAACTTACTCCAGCATTTACTAAATCGGGGATGAGAAATGCCAAAGAGGGAACCTCTAACATAACACCTAATTTTACGTGGTAATTAATATTTTCCTCATCTAATTCAAGCTGTATCTTTTGGGCTATTTTTTTACAAAAATCCCAGTCCGACAAACTAGATATCATTGGAAACATAATTGAGATATCTCGATTTGTACTAACAAGGTATAAAGCTTTTAGCTGGTCATATAACATATTAGGATTTTCTTGGTAAAGCCTCATACCTCTTATTCCTAAAGCAGGGTTAGGTTGAGGGGTCTGATCTATAAAAGAAAGCTCTTTGTCTCCTCCAATATCAAAAGTACGAAATGTAATAGGACTTGGAACTATTTGTATGATTTGTTGATAGATTTGTTTTTGTTCATCAACCGATAGCATTTTATTTGCTTGTTCTAATAAAAATTCAGTTCTAAATAATCCAATTCCATCAGCACCTACTTGGACAATTTTTTCTGATTCAATTATTGAAGATGCATTAGCTTTTATTTCGAGAATAGTTTTATCTATTAGGGTTATTTTTTCCTTTATGGTTGCTTTTGGCGCCTTATCTTTATAGCTGTCTTTATGAGTAGTATCTGTGGGTTGGGTATCTATATAATTTTCAAATGTATTTATTTCTATTACAATTCCTGATGTTATTTCAGAATAGAATTGTTCTTGTTCTATGACTACTACTGGAATCTCTAAACTTTGAGCCACTATAGCTGCATGCATAAAAGGGCTACCTTTTTTACATATAACTCCTTTAATAGGAATTTTTGCCCAATTTAAAATATCTATTACCCCTATGGTTTCACAAACTACAATTGATCCAGGGCTAATATTTTCATAAGAAGAATTACTTAGATTGTCTATCCATAATTTTGCAATTTCTCTAACATCTGCTGCTCGTTGTTGTAAATAAGGATCAGCAATAGCTTCTAAGGTATGAGCAAATTTCTCACTAGCTTGGACAATTGCACTTATT
>JAJYPT010000049.1 GCA_021795135.1 Actinomycetes bacterium | reverse complement strand
AATATCTGCAATATAATTATGAGTTGCATTAGCCACAACAACAATCCTCTCCTAATAGCTTACCTAAGCTAAATATCAATTAAAATTGTGAAACTTTGTTACTAAAACTTGTCCCTCTGTGACTTTATGAAAAATATTTTTCAAAGATCAACTGAGGAAAATAAAATAAATCAAACTCTCAAGTAGAACTTTAGAGTTATGTAAACTAACTCTCACTGCTAAGATATTAGTTTAGTTATCCTCGAGTCAAGGTAGGTCTTTGGGCAACTGATACATCTATCATCGAAACTCCTGATAAAGGTACCTTTTTTAATATTGTTCTTAGAGAAATGAATTTTGAATCGATCTGAGTAAGTCCCCCAAAAACCACAACTGTTTTAGAATGAGCCAAATGTAACCTAATTCCTCCATTTGGACCAAAATATATACTAGAAAAAGATTGGCGAAAGCTGGGAGGAATTTTTGATATAAACTTCAACAAAGGAGTAAATTTTGTAGATATAAACTTTCCAGGAGTTGCTGAATTGGAAATAGTTCCAATTGAAATCAAAGACGGATAAGCCATTTTTGAAGTTGTAATAACTCTTCCTTTTTGATCAAGCAAAGCCCAGCTTGTTTTTCCAATTTGCATTTTTGCCACAACAACTCTAGGTTTGACCCAAATATTGAGTCCTGAAGGCCAAGACTTTACAACTTTGACACTTTTTACCCAAGTCATATTTTTTAACCGTGAAGATATTTCTTTAGAAGAAATATTTATTAGCAAAGGATTACCTTTTAAAGAAGGATCAGCAGCTAAGGCAGCTCTTACTTGTTGGTTATTGGGAGAATGAATCTGTAATTTATTCAATCTAAACCAAGGCGAATACAAAAGAGATATAGCCATAACAATAGCTCCCAAAAAAACTAAAAATCCAAAAATAATACGTCGTCTTGTCGTCTTTTTCTTTTTTATGATTTCTTGACGCCTATTTTCGATCCGAGGATTCATTGGTGTAGAGGTAGGAAAGTCTTTTTCAAGACTAGACTTGGAATTTTTAAAAATGCTCAAAACCATTATTTTGAATCTTTAAAGCCAACCAGTTTAACTTCTGGAATTAGCTTAATATTATATTTTTTTTCTACTTCATTACTTACAATTTCCATAAGACTAGCTATATCTTTTGAACTCCCATTAGGACTAGATTGAATAAAATTAGCATGTTTTTCAGATACTTGAGCACTACGAAACTCCATACCTTTACATCCTGCTAGTTCTATTAATTTTCCTGCAGATTCTCTGGGAGGATTTGTAAAAACAGAACCTGCATTTTGACCTCCTGGCTGATTAGTGCGCCTCCAATGTACTATTTCTGATATCAAACCTTCACCTTGGTCTTTATCTCCTTTTTCTACCTCAAATTCAGCCCAACACACCACTTGATGAGACAACAAGCAAGAATGTCTATAAGAAAAATCTAAATTTGAGTTGCTGAGATTGTACAAATGTCCCTCTTTTAGATCAAAAACAGCAGCATTTACCAAGTGAGATGAAATCTGAGAACCATGTCCTCCTGCATTCATTTTTACCCCGCCACCAACAGAACCAGGAATTCCAACTGCCCATTCTAGACCCTGAAACCAGTTTGCAACACTTCGCCTAGCTAAAACCGGCATAGCAAGACTAGCTCCGGCCTTGATACGATTTTGCTCAATGTCAAAACTGGAAAATCCTTCTCCCATAAGAATGGCTAATCCATCAAAACCATCATCAGAGATCAACATATTTGAACCTTTTCCAATAACAAGCACTTCTATATCACTAGCTGAAATAGCTTTATGAACCAATTTAAGGTCTTCTATGGTATTTACTTCTAAAAATAAACTTGCATTCCCACCTACTTTATAAGTCGTAAACTTAGCTATTGAATAATCAAGTTGGGCTTTGTCTCCTAAGATGGATTTAGCAATAGAGACAGAGGAATCTTTGTTTTGCTCTACCAAGTTGGATCCGCCAAGAGTTCATCGGCTAAAGAAGTAATATCTCCTGCACCTAGGGTTATGCATACATCTCCTGGAGACAAACTAGCTCGTAGATAAGATAACAATTCAGGTCTAGTAGGAACATATGAAACTTGGCGAGAGGAGTGTTTTGAGTGATCTATAACAGCTTGAGCAATTAGTTTTCCAGATACACCAGGACGAGGAGGCTCACCAGATGAATAAATATCTGTTATTACAATTAGATCAGCTTGATCAAAACAAGTCCCAAACTCTTTCCACAAACTAGCGGTTCTAGAATAACGATGAGGTTGAAAAACAGCTACCACTCTTTCCCATTGTCCATCCGATACAGCAGACAGAGTTGCTTTTATCTCTCCTGGAAGATGACCGTAATCATCAATAAAAACAATGCCATTGCGTTGTCCTCTAAGTTCAAATCTTCTAGCTACCCCTGTAAATCTAGACAAAGCTTTAGCTGCAGTTGAAAAATCAATTCCAAGCTGTAAAGACATAACCAGTGCCGCAGTGGCATTTAAAACATTGTGCAAGCCAGGAATGGGAATAGTAACTTGGCCTAAAGGATTTTGTTTAAAATATAATTCAAATTTACAACTAGAGCGATTGCGCTCCAAAGCAACTATTTTATAGTCAACTTCTTCGGATAAGCCAAAAGTAATTAAATTAGAATTACTTTTTATTTCTCTAATAACAGGGTCATCACCAAAACACACAACGGTATTAGCTAAATTCATAAATTTCTCAAAAGATTTAACCAGTGCTTCAAAAGAGCCATGAAATTCTAGATGATCTGGCTCAATATTTGTCACAATTGATAATTTAGCCTTAAGCTCTAAAAAAGTTCCGTCACTTTCATCAGCTTCGATGACCAACCACTCTCCCTCATCCCAAGCCGCTCCAGAATTGATCTCGTTTGTCTCGCCTCCTATTATAAAAGAAGGCTTTAGATTGGCATAGGTAAGTATCAAAGACAACATGGATGAGGTAGTAGTTTTTCCATGGGTGCCAGCAACAGCTATTGTATTTTTAGAAGCACTAATTGCAGCTAAAACTTCTGATCTTTTCAAAATAGGAATAGATTTAGAACGAGCCGCTAAAATTTCAACATTGTCTTGTGGAATTGCTGAAGAAATAGCAACTACATCTACGTTACCAATTTGATTTTGATTGTGTCCAACAAATACTTCAACTCCCAACGAACGCAATCTATCTATTGCAGGAGAATCTTTTAGATCACTTCCACTAACTTGGTGACCCATACTATTTAAAACCACCGCTATTGCACTCATTCCCGCTCCGCCTATTCCAATTATATGAATGCGAATGGGTTTAGATAAATTCAACATTTCCCTCTCAAGATTAAAATTTTTATTTACTATCTATAGATATTTTTGTTGGTGATGCTATTTTATCTACCAACATGGCCATCTTTTGAGCTGCATCTTTATGTCCTATTTTTAATAAAGATTGGCTCATAGTATTCAATTTGAGAGGATTAGACGACAATTGCTCAATTTGAAAACAAATATCTTCAGCTCTAAGATCGCTATCTTTGATCACTATTACACCTCCAGCATCTGATAAAGCTTTTGCATTAGCACTTTGATGATCTCCTGGAGAATTTGGCAAAGGAACCAAAATAGCTGGAATGCCCAACGCTGTAATTTCTGCAACAGTAGTTCCCCCTGCACGAGAAATTACTATGTCGCAAGCAGCATACAAAGAAGCCATATCGTCTTGGTATTCTACAACCTGATAAACCAAATTTTTAGTATCTATGATCTTAGAAAACTCTTGCCAGTCTCTTTTCCCAACAATATGTCGTATGGCTATATCTTTATGATCTGACAAAATAGTAACTACTTTTCGAGTAACTTCATTAAGGTGATGAGCGCCTAAAGAGCCTCCAAAAATAGCTACCACAAAACTATCAGGAGGTAAGTTAAGCTTTTGTCGAGCTGTTCTTTTAGTATGTAAATTTCTTTGTAATTGTTGGATTTGGGGACGAATAGGATTACCTAAAAGTTCTTTGTTAGGCAAATCTGTAGAATCAAAAGCAACAATATTTACCTTCGCAAAAGGAGCCATAAGTTTATTGGCAGCACCTGGAACTGCATTTGATTCAGCAATCACTAGTGGCACTTTCCATACTACAGCTGCAATCGAACAAGCTAGACCACCATATCCCCCAAAAGAAACAACTGCTCTAGGTCTATAAAAGCCCATTCTTGCTATAGCTTCAAAAATGCCTATGACTAGTTTAAAAATAGAAAATAAAGAATCTAAGCTAACTTTACGGGTAATACCTCTTCCATTGATACTAACCAAAGAATAACCTTCTTGTGGGACTAGCTTATTCTCTATGCCAGTTTTTGAACCTATAAATTTAATATGTTGTTTTTTGATCCCTATTGCTTCTAACTCTTTAGCAAATGAAATAGCTGGTAAAACATGACCAGCTGTTCCTCCTGCTGCAACGACTATCAAATTTCGCTTCAAGATTTTATCTCCTCAAATCTAAGGAAGGTTTTTGTATGTATTTACAGCACTGGGTTCAAATTTGAGTTCAGTTTTTGGTTTTAGTTTAGTCTTTTTTTCTTGGTGGGAGATATTTAGCAATACTCCAATTCCTGTCATTTCAACCAACAAAGAAGATCCCCCAAATGAAATAAATGGCAAAGGGACTCCAGTTACTGGCAAGATACCTATAACTGCTCCTATGTTGACAATGGCTTGGGTAGTTATCCAACAAGTTATACCTATAGCAACAAGAGTTCCATATCTATCGGGAGCTCTTACAGCTATTCGGATCCCTAGAACTGCTAGTAAAATAAAAAAACCAACTACAATCAAAGAACCAACTAAGCCTAACTCTTCACCTATAACAGAAAAAATAAAATCGGTAAAAGCATTAGGTAAAAATCCCCATTTTACAGTTCCAGCTCCTAGACCAACTCCTAGTATGTGCCCCGAACCCAACCCTACTAATGATTGGACAATTTGATACCCTCCAGATAAAGGATGTGCCCAAGGATTCAAAAAGGTCAACAATCTAGCCCTTCTATAAGGTTGAATAACGCCTAATATATACCCCCCAATAACACCTAATGCCGAAAGAGCCAACAAAGCACGTCCAGGGGTACCTCCTATATATAAAATTGCAAAAGTTATACAAGCAATAATTATAGTCGTTCCCATATCGGGCTGAAGCATTACCAAAAGACCAACTATGCCAAAGACCATAAGGGCTGGGCGAAGAACTTGATTTAGATCTTTTACTTTGTCTTTTCTTCTAGAAAAAAGATCTGCATAAAAAAATACGAGTGCCAATTTTACTATTTCTGAGGGTTGAATTCGTAAACTACCATAGCCTATCCAACGACTCGAGCCCAAAACTTTTACTCCAACCCCAGGAACTAAAACCCCTATCAACATGACTATACAAGCCCCTAGGAATAAAGGAACCCAGCGCCTCCAATACCTATAGTCAAATTGCATTACAACAAAAAGAGCAATTGCCCCTAACAATACCCATAGGGCTTGATGTTCAAAATAGACCCAAGGAGAACCATAATGACTTTCAGATATTACAGAAGAAGCAGATAAAACCATAACAAGACCAAAAAGGTTCAATATAGTTACTAAAACTAAAAGCAATAAAAAATCTGTTGGATGAGGAGACCTAGGTAGTCCAAAAGGAACTTTCTTTCCTAAAGTAGATAAATTAAAAAAACTTTTAAGATTTAATTTAGAATTACTTTTCTTTGCCAATCTGAGCCCTTACTGCTCTTGAAAAATCATTTCCTCTTTCAACATATGACCCATACCAATCATATGAGGTGCAACCTGGAGACAAAAGAATCGAATCTCCAGCTTTAGCATAACAACTAGCTAAATTTACAGCTTCATCCATAGAATGGGCTGTCACCACAGGACAAATATTTTCAAAAATTTTTTCTAATTCTGATGATGCTTCACCTATTGCAACAACATGTCGTAATCGGCTAGCTTCTTCCAATAAAGGTTCTAAACTCAAACCTTTATTCTTCCCCCCTGCTATCAAAACAACTGAATCAAATCCCTTCAAAGCAGCAGAGACCGAAGCAGGCGTAGTTGCTTTAGAGTCATTAAAATACTTTACATCGTGATAGCTACCCAAAAACTCAACTCTATGAGAAAGACCGTTAAATTCTGTTAATACTTCACGACAACTTTCTAGACTAGCTCCTGCCTCCATTGCAGTAGCTATGGAGGCCAAATCATTGACTAAGTCATGAGGCAATCGTCTAGGTAATGTATCTATCTCTACAATAGCTTGATGGTTTGGGTTCACAATCATCCCTTTATCAAGACAATAAGACTTCCCCAAGTTATTGGGGTTAGTAGAAAAGAAAACAACTTTAGACTTTATAAGTTCAACTTTAGACCTGACTATTTCATCATCGAAATTAGCAATAGCTAGATCTTGAATATCTTGAGCTTTCCATATATTAAATTTAGCCTGTATATAGTCTTGCATCGTGTGATGCCAATCAAGATGATCAGGGGATATATTAAGCCAGGTTCCAATGACAGGTTTAAAAGTTGTAGTAAGAAACAACTGAAAAGAAGAAACCTCTAAAACAATAAAATCTAAGTTATCATTAGCAACTTTTATAAAAGGGGTTCCTATGTTACCTGCAGCCACTGCTTGAAATCCTGATCTTTGCAACATAGCAGTTACTAAAGTCGTAACAGTTGTTTTCCCATTAGTGCCAGTTATAGCTATCGTAGGAACATCTGAAATTCTCCAAGCTAATTCTACTTCTCCCATAATTTCATGACCTTTAGTAGAAAATATAGGATGATGGCTAGGAATGCCAGGACCAACAACTATAGAACCAACTTTTTTGATAATCTCGTCAAATTCTATTTTATCCCGAGGCTGTATAACCGAAATCCCCATACTTGTGGCAACTTCTATCACTTTAGCTTGAGGGTTGTCGTCTATAACAATAAATTCAACCTCTTGTTCATATAACTTTTTAGCTACAGCCTGTCCAGAGACCCCAAAGCCTACAATTAAAACAGGTTCTAGCAAAACATCTTTAGCCGTTTTTGTCAAAATATTCCTTTATGAGCTAAAAAGTCTGTATAGAAAATTCCCAAAGCTATAGCAGTAAACAAAGCAGCTAAAATCCAAAATCTAACTATAACTGTAGTTTCTGGCCACCCTCCTAATTCAAAATGATGATGCAAAGGAGCCATTCTAAAAACTCGCTTATGAAATACTTTAAAACTAAAAACTTGAATAACTACCGATAAAGTAACTATGACAAACAAAGCACCCATAATTGGAAGCAATAAAACAACTTTGAGCTGTAATGAAAGAGCTGCTAATCCCGCTCCTATTGCCAAAGAACCGGTATCTCCCATAAATATTTGAGCAGGGGCTGCATTCCACCATAAAAATCCCGCACAAGCAGCGGCCATAGAAACTGCCACTAAAGCAAGATCTAAACTGTGGTGAACATTGTAATCACCACTATGTCTAAATTGCCAATATCCAATTATCACTAGTGTAAAAAAACCAAAGGCAGATGCTCCAGCTGCCAAGCCATCAAGACCATCTGTCAAATTGACAGCATTAGAGGTACCTGTAATAACTAATATCGCCCACAACACCCAAAGGAGGGGGCTCAAATAAAAAACAGGCCCTACATAGTTATGCACTAAAGCGGTAAAAGAAACTTCTGTTCCAAGATGAACCCAATTTAGAGCTAAGAAAGCAAAAATCAAAGCCAAAAGAATTTGTCCTCCTGCTTTAGTTTTTTTGCTCAATCCTAAATTTCTTTGATTTTTTACTTTAATCCAGTCATCTGCAAAACCTACTAAACCTGCTCCAAAAATGGTAATAATAGAAACTATTCCAGCAGAAGAAAATCTCACTCCAACTAAATGTCCGACTAAATATCCGACTATGACAGCTAACACAATTGCGATTCCACCCATAGTGGGCGTACCTGCTTTGGTTATATGTTTTTGAGGTCCATCTTCTCTGATTTGTTGTCCAACACCTTTTGACTTTAGTATTTTTATTAAAATTGGAGTGGTAAAACCAGATACTAAAAGGGAAACCATTCCCGAGACAAACAAGGCAATCACTAGCAATTACCCTTAATATTTTTCAAAATTTCCCTCGTTATTTTACGGTCATCAAAACTAATAATTTGATCTGCAATACTTTGTCCTGTTTCATGACCTTTACCGGCGATAATAACTACGTCTCCTTCTTTGGCTGCCGTCAAAGCTTGAGTTATTGCTTGAAATCTATCGGGTTGTACTACAAGTTGAGCTGAGCCTGTTACACCGGATTGAATTTGTCTAATAATATCAAGTGGATCTTCATTACGAGGATTATCTGAGGTAAGGATAGTTACATCAGATAACAAACTCGAAATTTCACCCATAAGAGGTCTTTTAGCTTTGTCTCTTTGTCCGCCACAGCCAAAGACTACCAACACCCTTCCTCCTGGAGAGCTTACATGACGAGCTGCTCTCAATACTTGTTCTAAAGCACTAGGTGTATGGGCATAGTCAACAATTACACTAAAGGATTGTCCCATCTCTATGGGTTCAAAACGCCCTGGAACCCCTTTGAGTGCAGCCAAACCTATCGCTATAGTTTCTTTTGGTATCCCTAGAGCTTTTGCAGTAACTGCTGCGGCTAAAGCGTTGGCAACATTGTGACGACCGGTCAAAGCTAGAGAAATTTCTACCCCTTCCCAGATAAATTTACTTCCCACAGGACTAAGAACCAAATCTTTGGCATCAGAAAGAGAAAATTTATGCAACACAATAGATTTTTCTCTTTCTAATAATTTCCTACCCCAAACGTCATCTGCGTTGACAATACCTATTTTTGAGCGCAAAGAAGTAAACAAAGTAGCTTTAGCCTCAAAATAAGCTTCCATAGTTCCATGAAAATCTAAATGATCTTGAGAAAGATTTGTAAAAACTGCTGCTTCAAATCTCATAGCATCTACTCTGTGTTGCACCAAGGCATGAGAAGAAACCTCTAACGAAACTGCAACTTTTCCTTCTGCTAAATAACCTGCTAAAGCTTGTTGAAGAATGGGAGCTTCAGGTGTAGTACGTACGCCTTGGAGGGTCCCCAATACGGCTGTAGGCCAATTATGGGCTTGCAAGATCGAAGCTAGCATATGAGTTACTGTCGTCTTGCCATCAGTACCAGTTACCCCGATAACTTTTATCCTAGAAGAAGGATAATCAAAAAAGCGCGCAGCAATAATAGCCATGATCGCTCGGGCCTTGTTGACTCCAACTATTGCCTGAGGGACTGAAACTGGCAAAAGCTTTTCACAAACTATTGCTACAGCTCCAGCTTCTATGGCCTCAGCTGCAAAGTCATGACCATCTACAGTGGTGCCGGGCAAGCAAAAAAACAGTGCTCCTGGCACAACTTCACGAGAATCATGAGTTATGGCTTTTATGTCGACATTATCAATAGTTCCATGAACTTCAATAATGTCAATTCCTTTTAGTAATAAATCTAGTCGCACGAAAAGCGACAATCCTTTAATCTCGACTTTGGGCTATTTCTCTAGATAAAAGCCTAGTCGCCTTTGGCGATAAAGAAAGCTTCAAATAGTTATCTAAACCAAGTATTTTAGCTCCTTTGGAAGACCTAGAGGGCGTAAATGAGGTAGGAGGTACCGAAGGAGGCGCTACATTGAAATGTTGAAGTGTATAGTTCATGATTTTAGCAAAAGCTGGAGCAGATACTGAGCCACCATAAATAACCCTAGGATGGAAAAGACTTACCACTATAGTAAAAGCGGGGTGTTGCGCAGGAGCAATTCCTGCAAAAGTAGCAACATAGTTACCAGGTTGATATCCCGGTTTATTTGGATAAGGTTGTCTAGCTGTTCCAGTCTTACCGGCTACAACATAATTAGGTATAGCAGCTTTGACCCCAGTTCCATTTTTTGAAGTAACAACTCTTTCCATAAAAGGCAACAAAGTTTTAACCGTACTTAGAGGAATGATTCTATGAACTTTAGGCAAAGGAACTGCTTTTACTTTTCCAGTTGAAGAAACAGTAGCTCTTACTAAGTGCGGTGGCACGAAAAGACCCCCATTAGCCACCACATTATAGGCATCTGCTAATTGTAAAACATTTACAGCATTACTTTGTCCAATTGGAACACTACCAATAGAACTGGCAGACCAAGTTGCATTAGGTGTTATACCAGGAGAAGCCCCTGGAAAATGCAATCCGGTTGGTTGACCAAAACCAAATAATTTTTGATAATGTAGTAAAGTTTTTTTGCCTACTTTTTTTGCTATCTCAATAGTTCCTATAAGATCGGAA
>JAJYPT010000048.1 GCA_021795135.1 Actinomycetes bacterium | reverse complement strand
AAAGGACCTGAAATCAAAACCACAATTAGTGCAGATATTAAAAACAGAATATTTAAAGCCAATGAAGAACTATTTATTTTCAAACTATTGCTAAAAAATATAGAACTAGTATGAACAACCAACAACAAGATACTATCTAGTACAGAACTTAAAATACCTACGATACTAAGCCCATAAGATATTTTAGTATTTGGTCTAATCAGCTCTGCTATAAGTACAAACAAAGCAAAAAGACCAATAATAATTATTGGTGAAATAGCTGCATAATTATTCGGCGAAAGATTATAATTCCAACTTTTTATAACTGTTGATAACATTATTTCAACCCAAATCACTAAATGAAATGTTGGACAAGTTGTGCCAAATGCTGGGACCAAGGATTAGTAAAAGTGGTCAGGACTTGGGGAGCGATTCCCAAAATAGTAATTAAAACCATCAGGGGGATCCAACTAATCCATTCAACAGTATTGATGTCTAAAATTTTTGTAAAAGATACCAAGCCATGAGGCCGCCCCCAGCAAACTTTAGTAAACATTTTAAACAAATACCCTGCTGCCAAAGCAGTCCCAATTGCTGCTAGCACCATAAAAATTCTAAATTCTAATTTAGTAGTAGACAATGCTGGGATATAGGAAGAAACTATTGAAGATATCTCCCCCCAAAACCCAGCCAAACCTGGAATACCCGCAGAAGCAATAGTACTAAATCCTATCACCCATCCAAGTTTGGGGGTCAATTGAGAAAGTCCTCCGAGTCGATCTAAATCTCTAGTGTTTGTTCTTTGTTGTATGGAATTAGTCAAAAAGAACAACATAGAAGTTATCAAACCATGGGCAATCATAATAAATATGGCTGCTTCGAACCCTAAAGAAGTCAAAGTTGCAATACCTAACAAGGCAAATCCCATATGAGAAACTGAAGAATAAGCCACTAAGCGCTTCAAATCTTTTTGACCAAAACAAGCTAAGGCTCCATATAAGATACTAAAGACTCCAATAGCTCCCATCCAAGGTGCAAACCTAATAGCAGCTAGAGGAAGAATCGGGATAGCTATACGCATAAAACCATATAATCCTAGTTTCAACACAACCGCGGCTAAGATAACCGAAACTGCTGTAGGGGCTTCTGAATGGGCATCAGGAAGCCAACTATGTAACGGGAAAACTGGGACTTTGATAGCAAAACCTATAGATAAAAGTCCAAATATTATCATTTGGTCCTCAACTGGTAATAATTTTGCATCTTTGATCAAGATAGGAATTTCAAAACTATGAGAGGGTAAAAAGAATAAGGTCAAAAACCCGAACAAGATAAAAAATGACCCAACAAGGGTAAATATACCAAACTTCATAGCTGCTTTTTGTCGAGCTGGACCTCCCCATTTTGAAATTAATAAAAATATAGGTATCAAAATTAATTCAAAAAAGAAAAAAAACAGTAGTAGATCTTGAGCACAAAATGAACCAATAATTGCTGATTGAGATATCAAAATCATTGTAAAAAATGCTCGGGGAGAATCTTTGGGCGGATAAGCATAAGAATAAACAGTCGCAGAAAAAAATGTTAGTAGTGAAAGTTCTAAAAGGGATAGGGACAAACCATCTATGGCTAGATTTAGGTGAATAGATAAAGAAGGAATCCACATTTTATCTAGGACAAATTGCAAGTGAGAACTATAATTATAATGAAATAAAAATAGAATTATTACACCTAAAGCCAAGCTTATCGCTTCAATAAAAAGGGCTACCTTTATTATTTTATTAATAAATACTTTTGGCAATAGTGAGATTACTATTGCCCCCAAAACTGGCCAAATAATAATTAACGGCAATATCCAAGCGTAGGATTTAAATGTCATAACTAGATAATTGCCGCAATTATACCTAGCAATATAACTCCAACAATCATAGCGGTAGCATATCTTTGGATTTTCCCATTCTGAAACCTTTGTAAAGATTTACCACAGTAACTAGCAGCCAAAGATAAAGTTCGCCCTGGAAACTGTATTACTTTATCTTCTATCCATAAAACACCTTGAGGTAATTTATTAGAAAATAGACCTCCAATAATTTTTACCAAAATAAAATCTAGACCTAAATTAGACCTTAAGACACTAAAAGTAACATTTAAAAAGCTTTTATCAGAATTAAATAAGCTATTAGATGTTGACAATAAAACCACCACTAGGACAATGCTTATAATTACAACAAAAGATGAGACAAAAGAAATACTCAAAGACCCACTAGGGATATGGGAAATAATAGTTCTATTTGAATTTATAAAAGTCCAACTAGAAAATCCTGGGTGTAATAACAAAGTCCAGCCGATTCCTATCGAAGCAAGAGATAAGACACCTATGGGAAACTTCATTATCCAAAGATGTTCTTTGGGTTCTCCTCTTCCTTTGTAAGATCCAAAAAAAGTTAAATAAATAGCTCTAGTCATATAAGCAGCTGTCAAAAAAGATCCTATTAGTCCTATGATTAGAAACGAATTATAGCCATTGGCTCCAGCAGCTGCTAACACTTGGTCTTTTGACCAAAATCCAGACAACGGAAATACTCCTGATAAAGATGCTGCTCCAATTACAAAACTAAAAAAGCTAAATTTCATTTTTTTACCTAAGCCACCCATGGTTCTCATATCAAAACCCCCAGCAGATTCACCTATGGCTCCAGCTGTTAAAAACAATAGAGATTTTATAAAACCGTGAGTAAATAATTGGAAAATAGCTCCACTCCATGCTCCAACCCCTAAAGCCATAAGCATAAACCCGATTTGGCTAATAGTAGAAAAAGCTAGAACCTTTTTAAGATCGTATTGAACAAAGGCACTCAAAGCAGCTATTAGCATTGTAACTGCACCTATGATGGCAAGAAGGTTGATACCTCCTAGGCGAATAAAACCTATTGTATGTATATTGAAAGCTTGCCAAAAAACAGGATAAAGCCTAGCTATTAGGTACACTCCTGCTACTACCATTGTTGCAGCATGAATCAGTGCGGACACAGGAGTAGGACCAACCATTGCATCTGGTAGCCAGGAATAAAGCGGAAATTGAGCAGATTTTCCAATCACAGCAATCAATAAAGATATAGCTATTACAACTATCAAAGTATGACTTAGTCCGTGTAAAGAAAGATAATTCAAAGCAGAAATGCTAAAGCTAAATTTATTGGCAAAAAATGCAATAGCTATGGCAATTATAAAGAAGATATCAGCTGTTTTTGTAATTAAAAATGCCTTTAGAGCCGAAGAAACATTTTTTTCCTCGCTCCACCAATGACCAATTAACAAAAACGAACAAAGACCAACCAATTCCCAACATATCAATACCTCTAATAGTGAATTGGACAAAACTAAAAAAGCCATAGCGCCAACAAAAAGGTTCAAAATAGCAAAATACCAAGTGTAATTGAGATCAGATCTCATATAGCCTGTTGAATAAATTTGAACCAGCAACGAAATAGTAGTAATCAAAAATAGCATCATCAAAGAAAGGCCATCAACGCTAATGCCCATCTTCCAATGGAACTGTCCAAAAGGTATCGAAAACAACGTCTTAGATATTGGGTGTAAAGAATCAACAGGAGAATGAACTATCCATATACCTACAGAAATCAAAGAGTATAAAAGTCCTCCTAGTCCTATAAATATTGATAATTCTGCACCTTTTTTTATAAAACGTTTTCCTAATAATAAAATAATCAAAAAGGCAACTACATTTACTGAAGGAAGTACCCAAGCTAGAGCCAATATTTGGTTTTCAAAACCTTTAAGCAATACTTTTATCCCCTCATTGAATCTAACTCATTGATTTGGACAGAGTTTTTCTTTTTGCGCAAAGCCAGCACTAAAGCAAGACCCACTCCAACTTCTATAGCTGATACAGCAATTACAAAAAGAGAAAATATATCACCTGCAGAACTTTTATACCTAGAAGCAAAAGCCACAAAATTTAGATTGATTCCTGTCAACATAACTTCTAAAGACATCAACAACAAAACAGGGTCTTTGCGCGTAAGTACTCCATATATTCCCGTCGAAAATAAAAATGCGGCCAAAATTAAAAACGGAACTAAAAGCACTTATTCTCTCCTGGCCAATACAATCGCTCCAACCAAAGCCGCTAATAGCAAAATTGATATCAATTCAAAAGGAATTAAATAAGTAGAAAACATACTATGTGCCAATGAAGAAGCTTCTTTTGGGTTTTGTTTTGGAATTATTTGGTTTGGCCAAGTTTGAATCAGTGCAATAGATAAAAATATAAACAATAAAATGGAAGCCACTCCAGGAATAGCTTTAAATCTCGCTTCTTCTAAACTTGGACGAAAATCTGCAAGCATAATTGCAAATAAGAAAAGAACCAATACTGCTCCTACATATATAAGGATTTGAGTAATAGCTATAAATTCTGCTCCAAGTAATATATAAGCCGCTGCTGCTCCAATAAGAACTAATACTAGATAAAGAGCAGCATGAATTTCGTTTTTATTAAAAACTACTTTTAAAGCTGAAACTGCAGTTATCGTTGCAATAATTAAAAAAGCTACAAAGCGCGCGTCTAGATAGAAGATTTTTTCTTACGCTCCTTTATCTCTGCACCTTTTTCTAATTCAGGCTTATTAGGAACTGTTTCCATCCAATCTCCCAAACGGTTTTTATCATGTAAAAAATCCGTTATTTTAAATTCAGAATATTCAAATTCTGGACTCCAAAACAAAGCATCAAAAGGGCAAACATCTACACATATCCCACAATACATACATAGGCCATAGTCAATATCAAACCGATCCACTTTGGCTATAGTTCTTTCTCTACCGCCTTCTCGTTTAGGGGGTGCTTTTTCTTTGTGACCTTCTATATAGATGCACCAATCCGGACAAGCCCTCACACACAACATGCAAACCGTACAGTTTGGCTCCTTTAGAGCAATAACTCCTCGGGTTCGAGGAGCCAACTCCTGTTTTTGATGGGGGTATTGAATAGTAGCAGCGGGGGTAAATAATTTCTTAAAAGTTATTTTTAAAGATTTAAAAATCCCAGTCTTCATAGGGCAACTTTAAAAATAGCAGTTATTAAAATATTTACCAATCCCAAAGGGATGAGAAACTTCCAAGCAAAAGCCTGCAACTGGTCCTCCCTAAAACGAGGCAAGCTAAATCGAAACCAAAAAATTAAAAATGCTATCAACATCGTCTTAGCCAATAACACAAAAGGTCCTATCACTTGAGCTAAGGTTCCATGTATAAAAGGTACAGCCCACCCACCTAAAAACAAAGTAGACGCTATAGCCGATAGAGCAAATGCAGTAGCTGTTTCAGATAAATAAAAAAGCAAAAATCTAAAACCAGAATACTCTGTCATATACCCTGCAACAATTTCTGTTTCAGCCAAGGGCATATCAAAAGGAGTTTGAGCTAATTCAGCTTGGGCAGATATTAAAAAGATAAAAAATCCAATAAACTGAGAAATTAAATACTGATTACGTATAGGTAGCCCAAATAAATTCCCATTTGCTTGAGCTTTTACAATTCCTTGTAAAGATAAGGTCCCAGATTCTATTATTACTCCAACAACTGATAAAACTAGTGGTATTTCATAAGCAATTAGCTGGCCTCCTGCTCGTAATGCTCCAAGAAGGGAGTATTGGTTAGAGCTTGCCCACCCAGCCATCAAAATGGCAATAACAGAGATCGAAGAAACTCCTAGTACGTAAAAAATTCCAGTATGTAAATTTTCCAGTACCATATGAGGTCCTATTGGTATAACAACATATAGTAAAAAAGTTGAAACAAGCATTACTATAGGGGCTGCTTTAAAAATAAAGCGGTCTGAGCCATTAGGCATTAGATCTTCTTTTTGTAAAAATTTCAAACCATCTGCTAATAACTGAAAAATACCGTGAGGTCCAGCTTCCATTGGCCCAAGACGGTCTTGCATATGGCTCATCATCTTCAATAAAAAGCTATAACCTATCAACATAGAAAAAGCTGGGATTACAATCAATAACAAAATAGCTTTGCCAATTAAAAATAAATAACCCTCACCTAAAACTGCTATTGAAATCACCTATCAATATCTCCCAAAATAAAATACAAACTAGCAAGTATAGTAATGACATCTGGAAGATAAACCCCTTTTAGAAGCCAAGGCAATATGGAGATATTATTGAAAGAAGGGGTTCTAATTTTAGTTCTAAAAGGTCCTAATCCCCCTTTGGAGATTACGTAATAGCCCATTTCTCCTAATGGATTTTCTGTATTTACAAAAGCTTCTCCTGGTGGAACCCTTATTATTTTAGGAACTTTTGCCATAATAGAACCTGAAGGTATGCTTTGGCATAGTTGGTCGATTATATGGGTTGATTCTCTTACTTCTTGTAGGCGAAGTTTATATCTTGCAAAAGAATCGCCCTCGTCTAAAACATGAACCTTCCAATCACAATGCTTCCAAGCAAGAGCACAATCTTGATCTCTTCTTATATCCCAGTCGACTCCACTAGCTCTCAAATTTGCTCCTGAAAGCCCATAATTTAGAGCAACATCTGCAGGTATTACCCCAACTCCTTTACATCTTGCTTGAAATATTTCATTTTCTAATAGCATTTGCTCTAGTTCATCACAAAAATGACGCATTTTGACCATAGCTTGTTGGGTACTTTGAAGCCAGCCTTTTGGTAAATCTTCTTTTAAGCCCCCAATACGATCAAAGTTTGGATGGAAGCGACCTCCTGTGGCAGATTCAATGAGATTAAGTACAAATTCTCGATCCCTAAAAGCATAAAAAACTGGCGTTATGGCTCCAAGTTGGACTCCCATTTCCCCCAAAAACACACTTAAATTAGCTATACGTGCCATCTCAAATAAAATTGTTCGGATCCATTGAGCCCTTGGGGGAGCTTCTACTTCCATAAGTTTTTCTGCAGCAAGTATAAAAGGGACCTCATTAGCAAAGCTTCCAAGCCAATCTATACGATTTATTAAAGTAGTTACTTGGGCATAAGTACGGACCTCTGTTAATTTTTCATATCCTCTATGCATGTATCCACAAACTGGGTCAGCCGATACTACTTTTTCACCTTCAAGTTTTACAACTATACGCAATGTTCCATGAGTTGCTGGATGTTGGGGACCTAGATTGAGAACAGTGCCTTCAGATTCAATTTCTATATTGATCCTTGCATCAGCTGCTTGAGCCGATATGTAAGAAGCTTGATTCCAATTAGAAGGATTAGACAAAATTCAGCACCTAACTTTGCTCTGAATTATCTGAGTTATTAGATGATTCATCAATATTAGATTGTTTTGAATTGGATTGTTCTGGCTGTTCTGGCATATCTTCTGGATCTACTAGTCCGGGCCATGGTTTTACCTGTCTGGCCAAAAGAGAAAAATCTTTGCGTAAAGGATTACCTTCAAAAGAAGAAGGTAGATAGATATGTCTTAGATCAGAATGACCTTTAAATACAAATCCAAACATTTCCCATGTTTCTCTCTCATGCCAATTAGCACCTTTGTATATATGACTCCATGAATCTATTACAAGGTCTTTTTCATCTAGGTCTGTTTTTAGAAACAGACCTAGTTTTTTCTCAATACTAAACAAACGAGCAAAAACTTGAAAACGACTCTGCCCACCTGCAATTTTGACTAATTTAGGAGGTGGTTTAGAAGATTTAGATTCAACTGATTCAGAAGGAGCCTGCCAAAGTTTTTCTGAGCCTAGTTCATCATTATCTTTCCAATCAATTCCTGATAAAAAACAAAAATAATTGAAATTTATAGATTTAGCTACTTGTGCTGCTTTGGCCCAAGAAGAATTTTTTACCCTAATCCAGAGGTCTTTTTCTTTAGACTCATATTGTAAAACTCCCTCAGAAAGGGCTTCTATAAAATGAGCCACTGTATCTGAGAATAAATCAGACACAGTACTGAGGTGATTTTCTTCAGTCATTTTTGACTATTGAATCCATCTTTGAGACACATCTTCGGTTGCAATCTTTTTTTGCAGTAACACTATCGCTTCTAATAAGGCTTCTGGTCGTGGAGGACAACCTGGTACATATATATCAACTGGAATAATTTGATCTACTCCTTTTGTCACAGAATAAGAATCCCAATAAGGCCCCCCTGAATTAGCACAGCTTCCCATTGAAATAACATATTTGGGGTCAGGCATTTGTTCCCATAGACGCCTAATAGAAGGTGCCATTTTATCAGTAACCGTACCTGAAACTATCATCAAATCAGCTTGACGAGGGCTAGCAGGAAAAGGAATTACACCTAGTCTCATGACATCATAGCGAGGCGAAACAAAAGTAGCTGCCATTTCGATTGCACAACAAGCTAAACCCCATTGATAAACCCAAAGAGAATATTTACGAGCATTATTCAAAATATGACTCAAAGGCTTGGGGAAAAACTTCTTATTTACTAAAGCCATTGTAAAACACCTTTTCTCCAAGCATAAATCAGTCCTAAAGAAAGGATAAAAACAAAAATAGTTATTTCAATCAAGCCAAAGACTCCCAAAGAAGCAACTCTCAAAGCCCAAGGAAATAAAAATACAGCCTCTATATCAAAAACTACAAAAGCTAAAGCTAAAAGATAGTAACGAATTAAATGAGACTTATTTATGGTAGAGCTAAAAGGGTTAGATCCACTTTCGTAAGGAATAGACTTTTGAAGCTGAGGGTTATTAGGTCGCAATAATTTTCCCAGCCTCAATGTCAAGGCGCTAAAGACAACCGGAACAAGAGCTACGAAAAAAACACCTAAATAATTATGTAAGTAATTAGACACTATACCAATAAGAATATCTTTTATTGTTCGATATAAAGACTAACTAAGAGAGATTAAATAAAGGTCATTTTTAAATAGCTAATCTGAAAAAATTTGTCCTTGTTTTTGGCATTGCCTTAGTATTGACATACCTAAATTAGAAAGCCATAGATACCTAATATGTATATGACTCTAAGAGCAATTGATATAATAGCAAAAACAGGAGTTATCCTAATCTATAGTTCTCTACTCCTACTGTGGTAGCGCTTACAAAAAAGTTGATTAAATTATCAAATTAAATTATATGAATTTACATTTTGTTCCATATAACTTTTGTAGGCACACCTATGTAAAAAATATTTTTCTATGTATGTGTTTTTCAATAGTCGGATTCATTTGTAACCTATTATCTTTTAGAGCTAAATCTAAAGAAATGATATTTTAAATGGAGCAAAACGAAATACTTGAGATAGCTCAGATAGAAGTTCCCTTGGGGGGTCGTGTTTTATTAGCTAGTGACCTGCTCTTGGACAAGAAATTAGCTCAAGCATCTTCATCTTCTATAGTTGAACTTAGTCTTGCCATAGAAGCGCTAGTGGGACCTAGCTTAGTAATTTTTAATGGAAATTTATTTGATTTATTATCCAATCCAACCAATAGCGCAAGTCAATCTTTGGCAGCTTATCCAAAATTAGCTTCTGCTTTACGTTCTTTTACTAAATGCCCTAATCATTCATTGCTAATAATACCTGGAAGCCGAGATACAAAATTAGCTTGGGATGCAGCTGAACAAAAAACTATTGCTTCTTTAGGGGCAACTATTGCATTTTCAGCAGAACTAAAACTTCAAACCGCTACTGGAACTCGCACCATAAAAGTAGAACCAGGACAAAACTTAGATCCTCGTTTTGCCTATAAAGACCCCACCAATTCAGCCGACACTCCCTTGGGGCATCACTTTATAACTGAAATATTTCCCAATATTGGACCAGCTTCTAAAACATGGCTTGAAGGTTTAGACCGTATTCAAGATCAAAAATCTTTATCTAGATTTTTTGTCTCTAGGTTGCTATATCGTCGTCTAATTAGATATTCATGGTGGCTTCTAATACCGTTTTTAGCAGCTATGGTTCTAAAACTTCCTCTTTTGTATGCTATTTCAGTCCTAGCTGCTAAACATAGAGCCACCTTGTCAGCTGTATGGCCACAAAGATTGCTCCTATTAGAACTTACCTCCATTGTAGACCTTGGTCTCTTAGGAGCTGCAATTACATATATCAGTAGAAAAACATGGTTAGCATTACAAGGTAGTTCTTCTAAGACAGCTAACTCTGAACATAATGAAGCTCCCAAGTCAAAAGCTAGAGATTTAATAACCCAAGGTTATTCTGGTTTTATAACTTCTCATACATTAACACCTGAATTAGCCCATCTTGGAAAAGGATTTTATGCAAATACTGGATCAATAGGAGAAGTCGTACAAGAAAGCCCTTCTCTGTTAGGTTTTCCATCAGTTTTTATACCCTTTAGACAGCTGTCTTGGTTGGAGATTGAAACAGGCGCAGATCTACATGTCCGACTTTTGTTTTCGATATTACCCCTGCCTGG
>JAJYPT010000047.1 GCA_021795135.1 Actinomycetes bacterium | reverse complement strand
GATCAAAAATTTTTTGTTGCTTAGATTTTTTTTAGGCTACGATTAGTTTTCCATTGGCTAAAGATTCCAATTTGGATACAATCTTCTTTTTCTTTTTCTCGAATTACATCAACTAAAACACCTTTAGATAGCCAACCTACTAAAGTGTCTTCTTTGACCACGGGAAGTTTTTCCATATTGGACTTTGAGAAAAAAATAACAGCCTCAGATAAAAAAGACAAAGGATCAATACTTGGACCTAAAGGTAGTGGCCCTTGGGCAGGTTCCATAACTTGAGAAACAATATATTTTTTAAAAGGATCAATTTCTGTATCGAAATTTACTCTGTAGCCTCTTTTGAATAATTTATCTGTCATAATTCTTTCTTGTAAAAATCTTTCAACTACAAGTTCAGCTATGACAGTTGTGATCAATACAGGAAGCACAAGGCCAAATGCACCAGTTACCTCTAGTGAAAATACCACTCCAGTAAGAAGAGCTCTTGTGCCTACTCCAAAAGTTGCCCCCATTGCTGCTAAGGCAAACGCAGTTGGAGGAAGGTGTATAAAGGGAAACATTTTATCAATTATGACTCCAAGCACATAGCCCATAGTGGATCCGATTAAAAACATAGGAGCCAGAGTTCCTCCAGAAGTATTAGATCCAAGGGCAATCCACCAAGAAATCATTTTGCCTACAAATAATATTGCTGCAGTTGTCAATAAAAATTTTCCATTTATTGTATCTGATATAGCCCAATAGCCCACAGATAAGGTTCCTGGAACTATCATTCCAACAATTCCAAAACCCATAGCTCCTATAACCGGGTGCCAAAATTCAGATACAGGAAGAAGGGAGAATATTTTTTCAACTAGAAACAAGCCTTTATTTAAAATTAGAGCGAGGAATCCTACTGAAATTCCTAAAATTATAAAAAAGAGAAACTGAAAAGGGCTTATAGTCAAATGTTGAACCATTGCAAAGATGGGATTGGGACCAATTAATATCACATGGATCTCAGAAGCTATCGAAGTGGCCAAAACAAGAGGCACGATAGAGCGTAAGGATCGTTCGAAAAGCAGTAGTTCAAAAGCTATAATAATAGCAGCAATTGGTGTATTGAAAACCCCAGCCATCCCAGCTGCTGCTCCAGTAGCTAACAGTATTCTACGCTCTATGGGAGATACTGATAGCAATTGACCCAAAAGAGATCCTATGGAACCTCCAGTAACAATAATTGGACCTTCTGCTCCAAAGGGTCCTCCGGTGCCCATAACAATAGCTGAAGAGATAGGTTTTGCTAGGGCAGCTTTGGGTGGTATTTTGCTTTGTCTGAGCAAAATAGCTTCTATTGATTCAGGAATTCCATGTCCTTTTATAACAGGTGCCCAAATTGCTAGAATAGCTGCTATTAAGCCTCCCAACATTGCTGTGGGGATTAGAAAGATTGTTGGGTGATAATTGTCTAGGTTCGGAAGATTGAACCCAACTTTATGCAATAAGGCTAAATTAGATATTAATCCAACCAGATGTATAACAATAAAAGCAGCAATTCCCCCAACCACTCCCAGCAAAGCTCCTAAAAAAGCTAAAAAAGATATTCTGCTAGCAGTGGTACCAAGGCTAATAGAATTGTGGTTCACAATATTTTCCTTAAACGTTTTTACCCATTTTTAAATTAAGCACAAGATTGAGCATAACTTTATGAAAGTAAATATTTTTTGAAAGCTAATCTATTATGACTTATTTATCTTTTGCCTAAAATTAGACCTTAGAATTGAACAAATGAAAACTTGCCAATTTTTTCAATAACTTCAGAAAAACCAATAATTAAGCATTTGATAAAATATTAGGTATGGTAACTGCAGGAGAAGAATTTATGTATTTGATTTTGCCTGATTTTCCAATTAGATAATATATATCTAAATAAGACTTTGGATCATAGGTAAGAGTCATTGCACTAGAGGCAGTACCCAAAGTCCAATTATGGTTCAATATTGTCTTTCCTCCATATTGAGAGCCAAAACTAGAAATTGATTGGCCAGTTTGTCCTAAATCATTGTAGAGCTCTAATTCAATTACATGAATATGAGCAGCTTTAAATTTAGCCATATTAGCTGCAATAGCTTGGGTTCCAACAGCACAGCTAGAACACCATGTAGCAACAAACCAAACCAAAGTTCGTTTTCCTTTGAAAGAACTAAGCTTTACAATTTGACCATTTGTTTCCCTAAAGCTACCATTTGGAGCTTTTACCCCTATCGAATTGGTAGTTAGTGCTTTAGTTGGTAATTGCTTTGGAGGTGAATTTATCAACAAGACACCTCCTAGTATTACTAGTGCTATCACTATTGAAAATATTTTATTTTTGGTTGTCCTGAACAGCACTAAAAGACTCCATTTCGGTATTTATTTCACATCCAAGGGGGCTAAAACAATTTGATATGGCTATTTTGTGAGCGCTCCAAGCGATAGTTATTAAAAGCCAGATCAGACTAAAGCTCAAAATGGCGCTTTGATGTAAAGCAAAGAAACTTTGAATTGTGCCAGATGTACTAGCAACTCCAATACCAGACATACCAAGAGTAGCCAGTAGGGTAGGAACCAAAGGGCTACAACAGGTCATGGTAGGTAAAAGACTCAATATAAAGCCAAAACCTGGGGCAGAACTTGTTTTTGAAAGAGCAACTTTGTGAATGGAAAATAATTGTAAAGTTATAATCATTGCCATAGATGTGCCTAGGAGAACACTAAAAAGCATCATCTGAGGAGTTAAAAAATTCCAGTTCACAAAAGAAACACGCTGAGTAAATTCATAGGGTAAAAGTATGGTGTAGACCCCAATAGTTAAAATTGCTAGTGGGAGAAAAAGATAAAGATAACGAGGAGTTCTAAATACTTCTTTTAAAACACTAATAATATGGGGTGTCGTTTTATTTTTTGACAAAGATAAAAGCCTTCTTTGAAACTCTAAGTATTTTGGAATATGAGATTTGGTTTTTATTATCCGCTTATAAGAATACTTTGTAATTTGGTCTAATCAAAAATTTTGTAAAAATTATAATTATGATTTTTCTCAAGATGCACAACAGGAAAGCTTTGAGACTTGTTTTGAAAAAGTTTGTGCTCCAAGTTTGATTCCTTCGGACATAGTCAAATAAGGGGCCCAACTATCTGCTATATCATCAACAGTCATGCCAGCTCTAATTGCATAGCTACCTGCTAAAATAGTATCTCCCGCATTTTCAGCAACTACTGTTATGCCTAGTATCCTATTAGAATTGGCCTCAGCCAAAATTTTGATCAGGCCATTGGTATCTCTATTGACTAAGGCTCGAGGTACATACTCTAAAGGAAGTATTTTAGATACATAATCAATGCCTTGTTGTTTGGCTTGGGACTCAGTAATTCCAACAGCGGCAATGTTAGGAGTAGTAAAAGTAACCCTAGGAAGGTGTTTGTAATCGAGAGTTCTTTTTTTTCCACTTAAAGCATTATCTACAACGACTGCTCCATGAGCTCCTGCTACATAGACGAACTGGGGGTAACCAGTTACATCTCCTGCTGCCCATATATTAGAAACTGAGGTTCTAAGATGATTATCTACAATAACTTGTCCTTTGGAACCTAACTTTACGCCAATCGCATCGAGTTTTAAATCTTTAGTATTTGGGGTTCGTCCTGTTGCCATCAATATATGAGTGGCAGTTATTTTTTTTTGACCAAAGGCAGTGTCTAGGGTTGCTGTAATAGTTGTTGAATTTTGTCTGTGTAGCGATTCTACAGTGGTATTTATAAGTACTTCTATTCCTTCATTGTGAAGAACTTGACTAATTAGTTTGCCAACTTCAGGTTCTTCATTTGGAGACAAATGGTCTTCCATCTCGATTAAAGTTACTTTAGATCCAAGTCGGCTAAACATTTGGGCTTGTTCTAGGCCAATGTAGTTGCCTCCAACTACAATTAAACTCTTTGGCAACTCTTCAAGTTCCATTGCAGTTGTAGAAGTTAGATATTTACTATCTTGTATTCCTTCAATCCCAGGAGGAATCCAAGGTTGAGATCCGGTGGCAATGAGATAATGAGAAGCTTCTATAGTTGTACTTTTTCCATCTTTGAGTTGTACTTGCAATAGAGGACCAGGGGTAAAGCTAGCTTTACCCCATATTATTTCCCACCCATAGTCTTTAGCTAAATCCAAATATTTTTCTTTTTGCAAACTTTTGACAAGTTTGTCTTTGTCAGCAATGATTTTTTTAAAATTTATTTCTTTACAACAAGTATCAATTCCCACAAACGGGTTATTTTGAGCTAAATGAGCCATGTGAGCACTTGCTAGCAAGGCTTTGCTTGGTATGCATCCAACATTTACACAAGTCCCACCTACCTTGTCGTTTTCGATCATCACGACGCTTTTATCGCGACTTCTAGCTGCTATTGCGGCAGAAAAAGCTGCACTTCCTGAACCTATAATTGCCAGATCAAACAATGTCAATGCCTTTCTAACCTTATAACTAGTAGACCTACAACTAAGCTATTATCTGGATAAACGGATAATAGCTTAGTTTGTAGGTCTATAGGTAGTCCAAATAAAAATATTTTCCAAGAGCTAGATTCAGGGGATTTTTTAGAAAAGTTGAATAAAAGAAAGCAAAATAATTAAAAAAAATATTAATAAAGAACAAATTTTTGGTTTTTTGACCACAAAGCTAGAATGAATCCTTTAAGCTGATTATAGTTAGCACTCGAAGGGTGTGAGTGCTAAAAACTTCTAATGGAGGACCACTCGGAGATGAAATTACTACCTCTTGACGATCGCATTGTTGTTCGTCCTAGCGAATCAGAAGAAAGAACTGTATCAGGATTAGTTATTCCAGATACAGCTAAGGAAAAACCTCAGCAGGGAGAAGTTCTAGCTGTTGGACCAGGAAGAAGAGCTGAAACTACTGGAGAACTAATTCCATTAGATATCAAAGTCGGAGATCGAGTTGTTTATTCGAAATATGGCGGAACAGAAATTTCTGTAGAAGGCGAAGATCTTTTGATCCTTTCCAGCAGAGATATATTAGCCAAGGCAGGTGAATAATGGCAAAGACACTAAAATTTGAAGAACACGCTCGTCGTGGTCTAGAAGCAGGTGTAAACAAGCTTGCTGATACGGTAAAAGTTACACTTGGACCAAAAGGTCGCAATGTTGTTATAGGCAAAAAGTTTGGCGCACCTACTATTACTAACGACGGTGTTACAATTGCTCGTGAAATTGAGCTAGAAGATCCTTATGAAAACATGGGAGCTCAATTAGTAAAAGAAGTAGCTACAAAAACAAATGACGTAGCTGGAGACGGAACAACTACAGCTACTGTTTTAGCTCAAGCCTTAGTTAGAGAAGGTCTACGTAATGTAGCCGCTGGTGCTAACCCTATGGCTTTGAGAAAAGGAATGGAAAAAGCTACTCAAGCAGCTATTGCTTCTATTAAAACTCAAGCTAAAGAAGTAGATGATAAAAGCGAAATTGCACAAGTAGCTTCAATTTCTGCAGCTGACCCTGGAATTGGCGAAGTTTTAGCAGATGCTATTGACAGAGTTGGAAAAGATGGAACAGTAACAGTAGAAGAGTCCAATACCTTTGGATTAGAACTTGAATTTACTGAAGGAATGCAGTTCGACAAAGGGTATTTGTCTCCTTATTTTGTAACTGATCAAGATCGTCAAGAAGCAGTTCTAGATGATCCTTACATTTTGATTACTTCTCAAAAGATTTCAGCAGTACATGAAATGTTGCCCGTGTTGGAAAAAGTTATGCAATCGGGCAAATCTCTTTTGATTATTGCTGAAGATATCGAAGGCGAAGCACTTGCTACTTTGGTGGTAAATAAAATTCGTGGTACTTTCAATTCTGTAGCAGTAAAAGCCCCTGGCTTTGGAGAGCGTCGCAAAGCCATGCTTGCTGATATTGCAGTTTTGACAGGTGCTCAAGTAATTACTGAAGAAGTAGGACTCAAGCTTGAAAATGCTACTTTGGATCTTTTGGGTCGAGCTCGTCGCATTGTTGTAACCAAAGACGAAACAACTATAGTTGATGGTTCTGGTAACGAAGCCGATGTAAAAGGTAGGGTCAACCAAATCAAGCGTGAAATAGAAGAATCTGATTCCGATTGGGATAGAGAAAAACTTCAAGAACGCTTAGCTAAACTAGCCGGTGGAGTTGCAGTTGTTAGAGTTGGAGCAGCTACCGAAGTTGAACTCAAAGAAAAGAAGCACCGCATTGAAGATGCTCTTTCTGCTACTCGAGCAGCTGTTGAAGAAGGAATTGTAGCAGGTGGTGGAACTGCTTTGTTGCGTAGTCGCAGTGCTGTACAAGAGTTATTGGCAACTCTTAGTGGAGACGAAGCTACCGGAGCTGCAATAGTTAGCAAAGCTTTGGAAGAGCCATTGCGTTGGATTGCTAACAATGCTGGGCTAGAAGGTGCAGTTATGGTTCAACGAGTTGAAGCAGAAAGCGGCTCTATGGGTCTAAACGCTGCAACTGGTCAATTTGAAGACTTAATCAAAGCTGGTGTTATAGATCCTGCTAAAGTAACTCGTTCTGCTTTACAGAATGCAACTTCTATTGCTGGATTGCTATTGACCACAGAAGCTATTGTTGCCGATAAGCCAGATCCAGCCGCAGATGCTGCTGCTGCAGCAGCTGGTGGTATGGGCGGCATGGGTGGTATGGGCGGCATGGGAATGTAATCTTTGTTCCCTATGGCACAAAGTATGATAAAAAACGGACTCACAATATAGCTGAGTCCGTTTTTTATTTAATTCTTTTTCTAGTCTTTATCAAAGCAATAGGCATTTGGTATGTGATGTAACATAAAATAGAATCCATGAGAACAACCCCAGTAGATGTAAATAAATTGCTCCAACTTTGGATGGAGTGGGAAAAAGGAGAAACTCCTCCTGGAAAAGTTATTTCTAACCTAAAAAATGCAGGATTGAAAGAATTTTTAGAAGAACACGCTGCAAAGATTACACAATAGGAAAGTTTTATTTAGCAAATAACCATACCAAAAGTGGAGCTATAGCCAAAGATGGGAGGAAAGAAGCCAATCGTATATCTTTTAGGTCTAAAAGTCTAAGTCCTATTCCAATGATTAGCACTCCTCCTGTTGCTGTCATCTCAACAATCATAGAAGATGATAAAAAATTACCCACTATTGCAGCTGCTAAGGTTAAGCCCCCTTCATATATGCCAACAGGAATAGCTGATAGACAAACTCCACTACCTAAAGTAGATGCAAGTGTTAGAGCAACTATTCCATCTAAAAAAGCTTTTACAATCAATTCTTGGGGTCCTTTGCCCAAACCGTCTGAAATTGAGCCAAGTATGGCTAGTGGACCTATGCAAAAAATCAGACTTGCTGTTATAAAACCTTCAAAAAATGTACTTTGTTCTTGGGAAGTACGTTTTTTCCAATGATTAGAAAGTTTTTCTAAGCTGTCTTCTATTTTTAGTATTTCTCCTATAACCACACCTAAGGTTATAGCTGCTAAGGGATAAATAATATTTTGTGTTTGAAGTGCGTCTTGGATTCCTAAAATGATTGTGACTAAACCAACTCCACTCAAAGCACTCAAACGTATTTTCTCAGGTATATATTTTCCTATTACCATTCCTACGCAAGATCCAGCTAGAATAGAAGTAACATTAATTATTGTGCCTAGTCCTGTCATCTCGTTCCTTTTTTTGATTTTGGGATTTTAAAGTTTTATAAATGTGTTCGATTATTTAATATTGAAAAAATATTGCTAAGCCTTTTTAGCCACTAAAGTGGTTACAAGGGGGAAAGCAAAATTGTAATAAAGCGAGGATAGTTTGTGGCTGAAGTAGAGATTGGTATAGGAAAAACGGCTCGTAAGGCCTATGGATTCGATGATATATCTATAGTGCCCAGTCGTCGAACGCGAGACCCTGAAGATGTAGATATTTCTTGGGAAATAGATGCGTTTCGTTTCGATTTGCCTTTGATGGCATCAGCAATGGATGGGGTGACTAGTCCTGCTACTGCTATAGAAATTGGAAGATTAGGCGGAGTTGGTGTCCTCAATCTAGAAGGGTTGTGGACTCGTTATGAAGATCCTGAACCTTATCTAGAAGAGATCAATAGGATAGATAATGAAAAAGTCACCGCTCGAATGCAAGAGATTTATTCTGAACCTATAAAAACAGAATTAGTTATAGAGCGCATACGACAGATTAAAAAAGCAGGAGTGGTCACAGCAGCATCTGTTACTCCCCAACGCACTGCTTCTTTGTCAAAAGCCCTACTTGATGCAGAATTAGACTTATTGGTCATACAAGGAACTGTAGTATCTGCAGAACATGTTTCTAAAAATGTAGAACCACTAAATCTAAAGCGGTTTATAAGGGAATTTGATCTACCAATAATTGTAGGCGGATGTGCTTCTTATCACGCAGCTTTGCATTTAATGAGAACAGGCGCAGTTGGAGTTTTGGTAGGAGTAGGTCCTGGTAATGCCTGTACTACTAGAGGTGTTTTGGGAATTGGAGTTCCTCAAGCAACTGCTATTTCTGACGCTGCTGGGGCTAGAATGCGACATTTAGATGAAACTGGAGTCTATGTCCATGTTATTGCCGATGGTGGTATGAGCAAAGGTGGAGATGTTGCAAAAGCCATTGCTTGTGGAGCAGATGCAGTAATGATTGGTTCTCCTTTGGCAGCTGCTCATGAATCTCCTGGTAAGGGGAGTCATTGGGGAATGGCCACTTTTCACCCCACTTTACCTAGAGGTACAAGAGTTAGAAATACCCCAAGAGGTTCTTTGTCAGAAATTTTAATTGGACCAGCTCATGAAAATGATGGAAGACTCAATTTGTTTGGAGCATTGAAGACTTCTATGGCTACTTGTGGATACGAAACAGTAAAAGAATTTCAAAAAGCTGAAGTTATGGTAGCTCCTTCTGTCCAAACCGAAGGCAAAGCCCAACAAAAAGATCAACGAGTGGGAATGGGTCACTAACTCTTGCATAGAAACTTTTAAAAATTGCCTCATACAATCCAAGAAGTCATTGAAAACACTCCAACTATCTTAGTTGTAGATTTTGGAGCCCAATATGCTCAACTAATAGCTAGGCGCGTACGCGAAGCTCATGTTTATTCAGAAATTGTCCCTGCTAGTATGCCAATTGAGGAGATGCTAAGAAAAAATCCTCAAGGAATTATATTTTCTGGTGGTCCTAAGTCAGTCCATGTAGAAGGTTCTCCACGACTAGATCCTAAGATTTACCAAGCAGGGGTTCCAATACTGGGAATTTGTTATGGAGCTCAGCTAATGGCTGAGCAACTTGGCGGAAAAGTTGCAGCTACTGGTAGAGGAGAATTTGGAAGAACTAATCTTCAAATAACTGCTCCTTGTGATCTATTTGAAGATTTTGGTAGCGAACAACAAGTTTGGATGAGTCATATGGACTCCATTGTTGAGCCTCCAAGAGGTTTTGAAGTAGTAGCTAAAACTTCAGAAATTCCAGTTGCTGGTTTTCAAAATTCAAATCGTAAACTCTATGGAATGCAATTTCATCCCGAAGTTGCCCACACTGAACGCGGTTTGGAATTGTTGAAGCAGTTTTTATACGAAGTTTGTAATTGTTTGCCAACTTGGACTATGACTTCAATAATTGAGTCTTCAGTAGTTGCAATTCAAAAACAAGTTGGCAAACAAAGAGTTATTTGTGGACTCTCTGGAGGTGTAGATTCAGCTGTGGCTGCAGCTTTGGTGCATAAAGCCATTGGGGATCAATTGACTTTAGTTTTTGTTGATACTGGAATGATGCGTTCTGGAGAAGCTGAACAAGTAGAACACACCTTTCGTCAACAATTCCACATTGATTTAATACATACCAACGCATCCGATCGTTTTTTGGGTGCACTAAAAGGAGTCTGTGATCCTGAAGCCAAGCGAAAAATTATTGGTGAAACTTTTATAAGGGTCTTTGAAGAAGTAGCCAAGCAAGTCCAAGATGCTTCTTTTTTAGTACAAGGAACTTTATACCCCGACATTATAGAATCAGGGACTAAAGATGCAGCCAAAATTAAATCTCATCACAATGTGGGCGGATTGCCTGAAGATATGGCTTTTGAATTAGTGGAGCCTTTGAGGAATTTGTTCAAAGACGAAGTGCGTTTAGTTGGTGAAGAACTTGGGTTACCAGAAGATATAGTGTGGCGCCAACCTTTTCCTGGGCCAGGTCTTGGGGTGAGGATCATAGGCGAAGTTACCAAAGAGCGTTTAGAAATATTGAGCAAAGCTGATTCAATTGTTCATCATGAAATTCGCAAAGCTGGACTAGAAAGACAGCTTTGGCAAAGCTTTGCTATATTGCCAGCGGTAAAGACAGTTGGGGTTATGGGAGATGAAAGAACTTATGCTTATCCAATAGTGCTTCGAGCCGTTACCAGTGAAGATGCTATGACTGCTGATTGGG
Source organism: Actinomycetes bacterium (assembly GCA_021795135.1). Classification (GTDB taxonomy): domain Bacteria; phylum Actinomycetota; class Acidimicrobiia; order Acidimicrobiales; family JAJYPT01; genus JAJYPT01. The sequence continues at coordinate 94 of JAJYPT010000047.1, read as the reverse complement.
CGAGACTGCCTTATGAAGTTTTAGAAAGTATCTCTAATAGAATTATCAATGAAGTACCTGGAATAAATAGGGTAGCTTTTGATATAACCTCTAA
>JAJYPT010000046.1 GCA_021795135.1 Actinomycetes bacterium | reverse complement strand
CGACGACTTCTCCAACTGGAACAACTGGAACAACTTCTCCAACTGGAACTACGCCAACAACTTCTCCAACTGGAACTACTTCTCCAACTGGAACTACGCCGACTACTACCCCAACTGGAACAACTTCTCCAACTGGAACAACTGGAACAACTGGAACAACTTCTCCAGCTGGAACAACTGGAACAACTTCTCCAGCTGGAACAACTGGAACAACTTCTCCAACTGGAACAACTGGTTCTACAACCTCGGTAACTCCTTCGTCACCAACAGCAACTGTTCCATATGCCCATACTGGAAAACCTTGGTCTGGATGGCTATATTGGCTGCTTGTAGGAAGCTTTGGAGTTGGAGGCTTAGGAATAGTTAGCACTCAAATCTATCAACGCTATTCAAAATCTTCTCGAAGTGGATAAGAAAACTCCTTCAGCAGATATAACACCAAAATATAGCCATCATCACTTTTGGATCATGGTGGCTATACTTTTTATTCTAACTTCAATAGTTGGAATTGCTTATCCCCTATGGTGGAATTACCGTTCCTCTCATGGGGGAAAAATATTGGTTCAAAGGGCTTTACCAAAAACAAATCAAAAAAATCCTAACACTTGCAACGTCCATACCGCTGGATCTACACCAACTCCTCAACGTCCCGCCATTTTAGATATCCCAGCAATTTCTATGAAAGCACCGGTCTTACAAGGAGTTTCCAATTCTGTTTTAGATATTGCAGTTGGACATAGTCCAACAACTGTTTGGCCAGGTACTAAAGGTGAAAGCATACTTTTAGCCCATGACGTAAGTTATTTTTCCAATATTGATCACCTTAAATTAGGTGATCGAATAATTTGGGAGATGGGCTGTTCTCAGTCTGTTTTTAAAGTGGTTTCTACCACTATTTCAAAACCTGGAGCTACTTTGTCGCCTCCCCAATCAGGTACTGGATTATCACTAGTGACTTGTTGGCCTACAAATGCTCTTTTTTGGACCACCAATCGCTATGTAGTTGGCACTCAACTTGTGTCCCAAAGAACTATATCTCCAAATATATCCTTACCTTTGATACCTAATTCACAACTTCAAATACCAACTATTGCTGGCATTGACCATAAAGACTTATCATTTAGCAAATCTGGCATAACCCTTGGAAAATTATCAACAACAGGATCACCAACTAAATCATTTATACAAAGCCCTTCAGTTTTGATTGATACAAATCTAGTATTGCAAGATTATGTACAAGCATCTAAAACAGCTAAGTTAAATAATTTATCTTGGTGGCACCTATTAGCTTTGCCTCAAGTTCAACTTCCTTCTTACTGGCCCTTATCAGATACTACTAACGTAGAACTCGTAATCCATAATTCAAATCTAAAAGGAGCTATCGTCTCTTCTCAAGCCGCAACAATAACAATGGTTGTAAAAAACAATATTTTGTTAATATCTAAAGTATCGATATTGACAAAATCAACTTCTAAGTCTTGAGATGAATTTGAAAAATGATAACATCAGACTAAAACAGGTTCTAAATAATCTAAAATTTTACCTACTAAATCTAAAGCTATTTAAATTATAAAAACTACCTTTTATACGTCTAAAAGGTAGTTTTTATAATTTAAATATAAAACCAAATCATATTGAACAAAAATGCTAAAGTCATTTATTGAACTTTAGAAAGAAGAAAACTTTATAAATTTATAAATATATACTTTAATTCAAAAGTAGTGGGCCGTGAGGGACTCGAACCCCCGACCACTTGCGCGTCATGCAAGTGCGCTACCACCTGCGCCAACGGCCCCCTAGGAAACTTTAGCACTTCTTATACGATTTGGAGTAGTGAAAATTAAAAACATAAATCTTGATTCAAGAAATGAACGGCTTTGGCTAAACCAACATTACAAAAATATATAAGTCCCAATCTACAACTAGCTAATTTGTTTTCAGAATTAGCTCAAGCTGTACATGGGCAGCAAAATATGGAACAAATCCTTACTTGGGTAACCAATGCCATACAATCTATCAGCAATGCAGATCTAGTTGGACTGTGGACTATTGATCCATTTGGACTTCCTCGTTGGACTTCAGCAGGTTGGGCTGGTTCTCGAATAGAAGATTTAGGAGATGCTCGTCTAGAGCCTGGGCTAAATTATACCCTAAAAAATAATATAGGAGGTGCTTGGCCACCTAGAAAACCATTTGCCAAAGCGGGCAACAGTTCTTTGATAAAAAACTTAGCTCACAGAATAGGAGTGAGAGATCTTTTATTACTGCCTATCCCAAAACAAAGTTATGGAACTCAAGGAATTTTAGCAATAGGTCAAACCAAAGGCCCAGAACAAGATCCTAATTCTATTTCAATTCTAGAAAAAAACGACTATACCTTTACTGCAATAAAAGCCATATGTACTCATCTATCGGTTGCTTTAGATAATAAAGAAACTCTTGCTTCTTTCTCAGGAAGAGAGGCCACCAGACAAGAAATTGTCCACCAGCTCCAAGAAGCAGTACGGCCCACAACTCCAGAAATACCTCTTGTGGAATTAGGAGTATTCTATACAGCTGCAGACCCAGCAGAACCTTCGGGAGGGGATCTATATGATTGGATACCACTACCAGATGGAGATTTACATCTAGTTGTAGTAGACATCATGGGCAAAGGAGTCTCTGCTACAAAAGATGCTCTTGCTGTGACACATGCTTTGAGACTTTTAGTCTTAGAAGGATGCCCATTGGAAAAACTAATAGAAAAAGCTGACAAGATAGTAACAGCCCAAAATCCAGAACTTGTAGCTACTTTAATAGTGGGAAGATACAATCCCAATACAGGGCATATCCGCATAGCAGGCGCTGGACATCCTCCTGCTTTGGTGATTCACCAAAACCAAGTACAAGAGATATATGCCCCAGGAATCCCAATAGGATGGCCAGGTGCTGGTTCTAGCCAAATAATAGAATTAGATCTTCAACGTTCTGATGCTTTAGTTTTTTATACTGATGGACTAATAGAATCCACCAAAGACATAGAAAAAGGATTAGCTGCTCTTTGTCGTTTTGCCTCTGAAACTGCTCAATACCCTGCTCCTTATTTAGCTAGGGCATTAGTAGAAAGAGCTTTAGCTGGTGCTGTTCGAAAAGATGACTCTCTAGCTTTGGTTCTTAGAAGACGAACCCCTCCTGCTAAAACCACATCTGTTGCTTTGGCTCCTTTGGAATACCACTTCTCCAGACAACCAGCAACAGTTTCATTAGCTCGACATTTTCTAAAAGATTGGTTAGAACGAGTGCCAGTAGAACAACATATTATAGATGATCTGCTTTTGGTGGGATCTGAACTTTGTTCTAATGCGGTAATTAATTCAACTCCTACCAAAGGAGCTCAATTGACTATAAGAGCTAAATGTGAAAGTTCAGATGTAGTTTTGGAAGTAGAAAACCCTGGAAGTGAATTTTTATGGAAGAATTTAGATAATGATCTTCCAGACTTCGAAAAAGAAGAAGGTAGGGGATTGTTTTTAGTAAACGCACTTACAGATTTAGTAACTATAGAAAACACAAATAATATAACTACTATAAGATGTGTCAAAAAAGCAGTAGTAGGATAGGTTTTTCTATTATAAATAATAAAAAACTATTAGATAGGGCTGGATCCCAAGTCCTATCTAATAGTTTTAGCCAAGTGTCTATAACTTAGATTATTGTTGTTATCTTTAGAACTTGTCTCATATCTTCTTACAATTCCTGAAAAAATTCACTTATTATCTTTTGTGATTCGAACTACTTCCAGAACTAAAGTCATAGGATTTCCAACGATCCCTTTGGTAAATCCAAGTTAGGACTTGGTCAGACTAAGTACATACATTCCATCGTTATCTTGGTCGTGGGGAAGGATAACTCCACCTCTGCCTAATTTTTTCCAGGGAGATCCAACTGGGAATTTGGCAAATAAATTAGGATAAAATTGTTCTAACCACCTATCGATTTCGATAGTTTCTTCTCTAGAAAAGGTACACACGCTATAGATGATATTTCCACCTGGTTTGGTTAGACGAATTGCTTCTATTAGAAGATTTTTTTGTAAATCAACTAAATCATCAATATCTTTTTCTTCAATCCTCCATCTTGCATCAGCTCTTTTCCCAAGTACCCCAAAGCCAGAACAAGGAGCATCAATTAATACATTTGAAAAACTACCTGAAGCAAAAGGTGAATTTGTAGAGTCACAAACCAGGGTATAAATGTTAGTTAAATCTAAACTAGAAATATTAGATTGGATTAATTTAACCCGATGAAAATGCAAATCAGTAGCTACTAAATTTTTAGAAGGAAACTTAGTAGCTAAATAGGTAGTTTTTCCTCCTGGAGCTGCGCATAGATCTAAAATATCTCCTTCAAGATTTGGCAATATTTCACTTACCAATTGAGAGGATTTATCTTGGGCATAGCCATCAAAACGAATTGTTGCTTTAGCTGGTTTGTTCATATATTCCAAAGCTGCTAAAGCATCTTGTTTACCCAAGTCTTTAATTGTCTTGTTTATTATCCAATCAGGATAACTAAGTGCAACTGCTTCACTAGGCCATAAAATAGGACCTGATAAGGACACTTTACGTAAAACTGCATTTACAAGTCCTTTCAAACGCTTAGGTACTACTTCAACAGTTTCTGATACAGCTGCATGAGGAGGAATGTCTGTAAAAAGTATTTGATATACCCCAAGTCGTAGGGCAACTCTAGCTAAGTTTTCAATAGGTAGCTTTGTAACAAATAAATCTATTACATAATCACAACTACGACGCATTCTAGTTGTGCCATATACTAACTCAGTAATCAGTCCAGCTTGTTTAGGATTTGATTTAGTAGATTGCAAAATAGAACGAAGAACCAAATTGGCAAAAGCTCCTTGTTCAATACGAAGTAAGACCTTTAGACTTATTCTTCTTTCATCTGCCAAATCTTTCCCCTGCTTTTAAATTTAAACCATTTTTCCAGCTAAAACCACTAATTGGTTTTTTACCTGCGGGTTGGACTTCTACAAGTTCTAAAGCATTTGTAGAAGTTCCCAGTATTAATTTTTTACTTACATCAATACCATTTACTTGTTTCGCATCTAAAACCAAACCTGGATCTAGCTTGATTTGAGGAATAATTCTAGCTTGGATAACTTTTACTCTAACACCTCTAAAAATTGTCCAAGCTTGACCTAAGCTGATAATTCTCAATAAGAATTCAGCTGAATTTTTCCAGTCTAGAAATAACTCCTCTTTAGATATTTTTTTAGCATAAGTAGGCTCTCCCACTTGGGGAGTTGGAACTCCAAGAGATGCTTTTCCATCTTTGAGTCTTTGGATCAACATTTGGCAACCATGTTCTACTAACTGGTCTCTAATTTGGTCTAAAGGTTGACCAAGATGAATGGGTACCTTCTTGCAATCATAAATTGGACCCGTGTCTAGACCTTGTTCTAAGGCCATCAGACATACACCTGTGTAGCTATCTCCTGCCAAGATAGCTCGCTGCAAAGGAGCAGCGCCTCTCCATCTAGGAAGCAAAGAAAAATGCAAGTTAACCATATCTAGATGCTCTAGTACCTCTGGCTTGATCAAAGATCCAAACGCCACAACTACTCCAAGTTCAGCACCTGCGCCTATACATTCTTCTACGTTGTAAACTACATCTAAACCCATCTCCAAAGCAGCTTTTTTGACAGGACTTGGTGACAAAGAAGATCCCCGGGTTCTTTTTTTATCAGGTCTAGTTACAACTTTTATAATCTGATGACCTTGATTTACAAGAACTTGTAGTGGCTTGACCGCCAGTTCAGGGGTTCCTAAATAAATCAGCTTAGTCAGGTGTTCCTCTTCCTAATAATATTATTAGACGTTGTCTTGCAAGGATTGTTCTCGCAGGCTTTTCATAGCTTGTTTCCTACGTTTTGGATCTAGGCGATCTATTAGTAAAATTCCATCTAGGTGGTCTGTTTCATGTTGAAACACTCTTGCCAATAATTCATCAGCATCTATAGAAATCTTTTCTTGTTCTAAATTATATGCTTCTAGATGAACCCGCTTGGGTCGTTGTATTTCCCAATATAGCCCAGGAACAGACAGACATCCTTCATCGTAGTCCCATTCGCCTTCAAATTGAGATAAAACAGGATTGATTACAACATTTGGACCTTGTCCAATGTCATAGACAAAAATCCTTTTTTGGACCCCAACTTGAGGACCTGCTAATCCAACTCCAGGTGCATCATACATAGTATCTAACATGTCTTGAGCCAACAATTTTAAATTGTCATCCCAATTGAGAATCTCATCAGCACGTTGTTTTAAAACTGGATCACCAAATACTCTAATTGGACGTATAGCCATACTATTAACAGTAGTTTGAAATAGTTCTCTAATATGTAAAAATAAGCTTTTTAAATTAAGCTTGTATTTGATTTTTCATCAATTGTTCAATCATTTGAGCCGATTGAGATTTTCCAAAATAAAACCCTTGTCCCAAATTACATCCCAAAGACCTCAAAGCTTCTACTTGGCCCATTTCTTCTACTCCTTCTCCCACAACTTGTATATGTAGTGCTTTTGCCATCATAATAACTGCTCTAATAATGGCAAAATCAATTGGAGTAGCTTTTGTACCTATTGCTTTTTCTAAATTATCTGATCTTATATATAGACCATCTACAAAAGATTTATCTATTTTTACCTCGTCTAATGGTAACTGTTTCAAATAACTCAAAGAACAATATCCAGTTCCGAAATCATCCAAACTTATACTTATTCCGCTATCTCTAATAAGATTCAAACTAGGAGTAGCATCTTTGATTACTTGACTCTCAGTAATTTCTAAACAAAACAGTCTTGGATCTAAATGAGCTTGATCTATGGCATATTGAACTTGTTTTACAATATTTGGCTTACTAAATTGCTTTACAGAAACATTTACAGAAACTTTAATTGACCTGTTCCAGCTATTGCTTTTACTATTACTCCACAAAGCACCTTGTTTGGCTGCTGTATTTAAAACCCACTCCCCCAAAGGAAAAATCAAACCCGTTTCTTCTGCTAGGGGAATAAATTTATCTGGGGGTATCATTCCCAAAGTTGGATGTTTCCACCGACATAGGGCCTCTACCCCTACTAGTTCCAAGGAATTTAAATCAACTTTAGGCTGATATTCTAAGAATAATTCATCTCTTTCTAAAGCTAGACGTAAATCTTGTTCAGAATTGAACCTCATAACGGCCTTAGAATACATTTTAGGTTCAAAAATTTCTACATTTCCTCTACCTCGCCTTTTAGCCCTATACATTGCTACATCTGCATTCATAAGCAAAGCTTCTGCACCGGAGGATTCTTTTGAAACAGCAACTCCTATACTTGCTGTTACTACTACCCTCCTGCCATATAGTTCCATTGGTTCAGCAATGATATTACTTAACTGAAGAGCAAAATCCAAAGCTTCTTGCTGAGTAGAAACGTGGTCACATAAAACAGCAAAATCATCTCCACCAAAACGAGCAGGTGTAAAATTTAGTGGCAAAAAATTTTTTATTCTATTAGATAAAACAAGAAGAATTTCATCTCCAATTTTATGACCCAAAGTTTCATTGATAGCTTTAAAATTATCCAAATCAATATACAAAACAGAAATTGCTTCTTTGATTCTACTAAAAGTTCTCGTAGTAGCTTGAGTTAGGCGATCTAGAAAAAGAGCTCGGTTTGCTAAACCAGTCAACTGATCATATAGAAAATTTTGGGCTATTTTATCTTCAGATCTTTTTTGTTCAATAGCTATCTCACACATATGACCATGAACCCATATTGGCCACCATTGTCCAGTTTTGGGAGAATTGGAATAGGGATAACAAACACATATGATTCCAATAGTTTGACCATAAGAATTGACCACAGGAAAAATCCAAAGGGATTGGATCCCGTATTTAGTTGCAATAGAAGAAAATTTTTTCCAGTTTTTATTTTGTTTTAAATCAGATATTACAATTGGTTCCCCTTTTAGGATCACCTCATCCCAAGGAGATTTCATATCACTTGCAATTGTGGTATTTATAAATTCTCTTACTGCAACATCTTGATTGCTAAGTCCGCCTAGGACAATTTCAGAATTGTTTTCAACAATAAAAATGGCAGCTTTTGCACCTGAAAATACCTCTATAGACTCTCTAATTGCATCTAGAACCTTTGGAAGATCCTGCCTGCTTGCAATCATTTCTAAAATGTGAGCTTCTTGAAATAACAAAACTTTATTAGGGTCTTTTTCCCCAACTTGGAATGCTTGCCAAAAAACTTGGGATAATTTTCCAAATCTAAAACTTACAACTAAATTAGACTCAATCTGAATCGAATTAGCTCGAGCAAAACAAATAGATTCTTCTTTGGGTAATTGCTCAGATATAACCCTATAGGAAAGCTCAGATCTTTTTGCCATATGATAGCGTTCAAACTCAGTACTAAGTTGTTGAACTCTATTATTTATAGAACTTAGATAGTTAGGATCTACAACTTGTTCCATATTTAGCCCAACTACTTTGTCTAGCTCAAGATCCAAAATATTCAAAACATCTTTACTAGCACCTAAAAGTCTAGGAGTCGAAGAATAATCTATTACCATGGCTAGTCCAGGTAGTCCTTCTAGGACTAACTTCTGTTCGACTTGTTCATAGTCATAAAGCCTAGATACTTCGCTCATAAACCCACCTTAGTGAGATTTAGGTAAAAAACCTTATAAAAGACAATAATATATAAAAATAATGTAACAGCTTTAAATACTATGAAGATACCCAAAATTCTTTCTTTTATAACAACTACTATACTGTCGGCTATATTTAGAATAAATATAAGTTTTTATTATAAATATAGGGCTGTAGATATATAAATCAGATACTCCAAGGATCCACTTGGATTTTGATCCCGCTAGAAGGTTTTGGAACATTTTCCAAAACATCACATAACATGGTTAGACTTTGGGATTTTACAAGCCAGCCCGTATCTAAAGAACCCAGGATTTCAAAACCTTCTTGGTTAGCTATTCTATTTCTTAGTTGTTCAATATATTGAGCACTGTTAGTACCTGTTATAAGAGCAACTTGTTTTACCGGAGGCATAGATAATAGGTTGCGTATCTCCCATTCTTGATCCCACATCAAAGAAGGATCCGCATGCAAAGCAGCCTTTAGAACAATATGATCTGTGGTTCTGGTTTGGATTACTATGCGAGAATTTGACTGTCTTCCTCTCAAAATCCTAGAACTATAGGCCAACATAGCCATTGCTTCTTCATTAGAGCGATATCTAGGACTGAGAACTAGTTGATCAAAATCAACAAAGACAATCATATCTGCGATACTAAATTTAGTAAAAATAGCTTGAGTGCCAATAAAAACTTGGTGAGAAGAAATTAATTGTTTGAGTTCTTTGCCCTGTAGATCATCTTGAGAAGTTATTTCTCCAACTGAAACTCCCACTAAAGCCTCTAGCTGTTCTTTAGCTCTATTTACGCCCACGACTAAAGTTTTGAGTTGTAAAGAAGAACATTTTGCACAAATAAATGGACGTGTGTGCCCACACAAATAACAAACTAAAGCTGCATTGTCTTCTTTCATTGCCCCTGCGCAGTTCTCACAACGGATTAATTCATGACAATCTTGACAGCTTAACAATCTGCTACGACCCAGCCTATTTAGGACACAAAGAACTCTGCCTTTTTGTTCTATTTTTTTTCTAATCAAACCAACAAGTTCTGAAGAAAATAATCCTGATCTTGGATCATCTTTTCTTCTGTCAATTATATGAAGTAAAGACCAACCGTTTCTTTCTTCGGTTCTAGTCAAGCGAGTAGGATTAGACCAATCTAACAAATCTAGGCTCGGACAAGGGCTAAGCAATAGACAAGGAGCTTTATTGCGTTCTGCTCTTTTGGCTGCTACTTGCCATGCATTCCAAACAGGAGACCTCTGTTCTTTATAGGCTTGTTCATGGGCATCTAGAACCACCACTCCACATAAATTAGGCACAGGAGCCCAAGCAGCAGAACGAGTACCTATTACAATACATTCACCTGAGGATGCTTTTGCCCACTCATTTGGCATAAGAGCTACCCTCCAACCAATACTTTGAAGTTTTGATGCCAAACAAGTTGCTTCTTCTTTATTTGGCACCAAGACCAAAGCTGAGCCTTTGTTCTTTCTAGCTAGTTCAGCCACCCCTTGAATAAAGCAAAAAGGATCTCGGGTAGGTGGAAACTGTACCAAAGACTTAGGATGGCGAAAATCAAAAGGTATTGCAACCGAAGGAGCTGTTATATTTATTTCCAAAGAAGGTAGCTGTTTAATTAACTTAGGTGGAGAAGCCAAAGACAAAAATCGTGCTCTGTTTCCAGCCCAGCGCCAAGCAGCCCATTTAGCAAGCTCTATGATTTCTAAATTAGGTCCAATTCCTCTTATGGAATCAATTGGACGTAGTTTTGAAGAATAATCAGTCTTATCACTTTTGGACACTACCCAGCCATTGACTTTGCGTGGACCTAAAGGGATCCTAACTAAAGTTCCTACAGATATATCTCCAGACATATCTGTA
>JAJYPT010000001.1 GCA_021795135.1 Actinomycetes bacterium | reverse complement strand
TCCAACAGCTAGCCAATTAGGAGAACAAATCGACTGATCTATTGGTGGTTGGGTTGGGAAACCCAGGAGTAAAATATGCTTTTACTCGGCACAATGCTGGTTCTGATTGCGTTAAATTTTTAGCTCAAACAACTGGAGTTCGCCTTAGAAAATCTGTAAAATATCAAGCCCTAGTTGCCCAAGCTCAGCTAGGGCAGTTCTCCTTGTTTTTAGCTTTCCCCCAAACTTATATGAATGAATCTGGACGTTCAGTCAAACGCTTAGTATCTAATGTTGGGATAAAAGATTTGCAGCATTTAGTTGTGATTCATGATGAGCTCGATCTACCAGTAGGTAGATTAAAAATTAAACAAGGTGGCGGTACTGCAGGCCACAATGGCTTAAAGTCCATAGGTGAACATCTAAAAGACCTAAGCTTTACTCGTTTGCGAATAGGAATTGGTCGTCCTGAGGGAGAAAGCGATATAGCTAAATATGTCTTGCAGCCTCCTAGAGGACAGCAGCGTTTGCTTTTAGAACAAGTCAAGCCAAAAGTAGTCTCAGCAATTGAAATGATTTTAGAACAGGGTTTACCTGCTGCTATGAATATTTTTAATACAAATTGACAAGTGAAACATGAACTTGTTTTTGTCGATGGTGGGATGTGAATTATGGAAGAAGCCAGCAAAGCTCCTTTGAGCTCACTTTTAAACTCTTTTGATGAAGATCCTAATTTTGCACGGATAGTAGATTTATCATCTAACGTGATAGCAGTTTCAGAACTAGGTAGGGCTTTTTTCATCTCTTCTTTGGCAAAATCAGTAGGCAGAACTCCCTTGGTGGTAGTTGCAGCTACTTCTAAAGAAGCAGAATCTTTATTTGAAGACTTAAAAGGATTTTTATCTCAAGAGGTAGTGCTTTTTCCTGCTTGGGAGACGTTACCTTTTGAAAGATTGAGTCCTAGTGCTTCCACAATGGGTGAGAGATTAGAAGTTATTTCTAAAGTTCAAAATATTTCACAATCGTTGGATGCTTCTCTTGTTGTGGTTGGCTCTATAAAAGCTTTTTTACAGCGTCTATCGCCCACTTGGCAAATATCTCCTATCAAAATAAAAAAAGGAGACATTCTAGATCAACATAGTTTAGTCCAGTCACTGATCGAGTTTGGTTATCGGCGAGAATATCAAGTAGAAAACAAAGGAGAAGTTTCTGTTAGAGGCAATATAGTAGATGTTTTCCCATCTACTGAGACTGATCCTATAAGAATAGATCTATGGGGAGACGAAGTAGAACGTTTAACTATTTTTACCCCTGATGAACAGCGTTCTATTCGAGACATTGAACAGATATATCTTTATCCTTGTAGGGAAATATTACCAAATGACAAGATCAGGGAAAAAGCTCAAGTTCTGATTGAATCAGAACCATGGGCTCGAGACCGTTGGGAACGATTGTCTCAAGGACAATTTTTCGAAGGCATGGAATCTTTGATGCCTTGGCTGGCAAAAGATGAATCTTTGCTTTTAGATTTTATCGGTAAAGATGGTCAAGTTTTCTTTTGGAACCGAAAAAAATTAAAGATAGGGCTAAAGATCTTTTAGCAGAAGAAGAATCTTTAGCCAATGCTTTAGCAATTACTTGGGGACTAGAAGACAAAGAAGAAGATTTTTCATTTCCTAGACTCCATTTACCTTTTGATCGACTTTTATCTAAAGTAAAAGTTCCAATTATTTCTGTTTTGCAAAATGTAAATTCCGAAAAAACACCCCATATCAAGTTTTCAACATGGCAGACCCCTGGGGTTGACGGAGAAAAACTTATTGACCAAGTAAAAGATTTAATTTCTAAAGGCTTTACGGTAATAGCTTGTGGAAATACTCCTAGATCTAGTAATCATTTATATAATTTGTTTTCAAAACATCAAATTAAAGTTCAAGGACCTATAGATAATTTCGAGAACATAAATTTAGCCAAACCTACCAAAGGTATTACTATCTTGACGTGTTGGCTAAGCAAAGGTTTCATTTTACCATCTGTAAAAATAGCAGTTCTTTGCGACTCAGACCTATCTGGAAGGCAGCGTTTTTATCGACCTCCTAGAGCTCGTAAAGTAAAAGATAGTGCTTCTTTTGATGATCTTAGAGTAGGTAGCTATGTTGTCCATAGCCATCATGGGGTAGGTAAATTTGCAGGGATGGTAAGAAGAGACATAGGTGGATCTGAACGAGATTATCTGCTACTTGAATACAGAGGGGGCGATAAGTTATATGTTCCTTCTGATCAAATGGATTCTATCACTCCTTATCTAGGTGGAGATATTCCAGCTGTACATAGATTGGGCGGAGCAGATTGGCAAAAGGCAAAGGCTAAAGTCAGAGATGCTGTTTCAAAAATTGCTGACGAGCTTGTGAGTTTGTATCGTCGGCGTTCTCAAGCCCAAGGACATGCATTTTCCCCAGATACTCCTTGGCAATACGAGATGGAAGATCTCTTTGCTTTTGAAGAAACTCCTGATCAAAAAACTGCTATCGAATCAGTCAAACAAGATATGGAACAAGTCGAACCAATGGATCGTCTTATCTTGGGAGATGTTGGATTTGGCAAAACCGAAATAGCCATAAGAGCTGCTTTTAAAGCTGTACAAGATGGTAAACAAGTCGCAGTATTGGCACCCACAACTCTTTTGGCTCACCAACATTTTCAAACTTTTTCCGAACGTTTTTCTACTTTCCCAATCAAAGTAGAAGTTTTGTCCCGCTTTTTAAGCGCGTCTTCTGCTCGAGAGGTCATACAAGGACTAGAAAGTGGAGATGTAGATGTAGTTATTGGAACGCACCGGCTATTGAGTTCTGGAGTAAAATTTAAAGATTTAGGTTTATTAGTTGTTGATGAAGAACAAAGATTTGGAGTTTTGCATAAAGAAGCAATTAAAGCTTTGAGAGAAAACGTAGATGTTCTTACTCTTGCAGCAACACCGATTCCACGAACTTTAGAAATGAGTTTAACCGGCATACGAGATTTAAGTTTGTTAAATACCCCTCCTGCTGAACGCCAACCAATTCTTACTTATGTAGGCGAATATGAAGAACAAACCGTAGCAGAAGCAATTAGAAGAGAACTTCTTAGAGAAGGTCAAGTTTTTTTTGTTCACAATCGCGTATCTGATATAGAACAAGTTGCTGCTAAGTTAAAAAATTTAGTCAAAGAAGCTCGAATAGCAGTAGCTCATGGCCAGATGGAAGAAAAAAAACTTGAAAAAGTTGTTATGGATTTTTGGCAAGGAGAATATGACGTTTTAGTCTGTACGACAATCATAGAAACTGGAATAGATATGTCTAGTGTAAATACTTTAGTTGTCGACAGAGCAGATATGTTGGGTCTTGGGCAGTTGCATCAACTTAGAGGAAGAGTGGGACGAGCTGGACAAAGAGCTTATGCGTATTTGCTTTTTCCACCTGATAAATCTTTATCCGAACAATCTTATGAGAGATTAAAAACTATTGGAGAAAACACTGAATTAGGTTCAGGATTCAAAATAGCTATGAGGGATCTAGAAATGAGGGGTGCTGGCAACTTACTTGGAGGCGATCAATCAGGCCATATTGCTGCAGTAGGTTATGATTTGTATGTGCAAATGATAAGTGAGGCGGTTTCTGAGCTAAAGGGTGAAAAAGTCATACCTCCTACAGAAGTCAAAGTGGAGATTCCCCTAGATGCTTTTTTGCCTCCTCAATTTATAGAAAGAGAAGACGTTCGATTAGAGGCATACAAACGATTAGCTACAGTATCTGATCTATCTATGGTAGAAGATATACGAAAAGAATGGTTAGATCGCTTTGGTCCCATCCCCCCACCTGCTCAGACGCTTCTTCAGGTAGCAAAACTTAGATCATTGTGTGTTATGGCTGGAATAGAAGAATTAAATGTAACAACTTCAAATATTAAAGTTGGATCTGGAGCTAAGTACATAGCAAGGCTAAGTCCTGTTAGGCTAAAAGCTAGCATGGAAATAAAACTCAAAAGGATGTATCCTAGAGCTTTATATAAACAAGACCAATCGCAATTAATAATAGAAACAGATTTGAAAGCAGATATAGTAAAAGAACTTACTAAAGTTATAGTAGATATTTTTCCTAAAGTGTCTGATTCAATTGAACCCGATCTTTTCAAGAGCCTCATAAGGAGCTAGCATTTTTTTTCTAATGAAAAAGTTTTCACCTTTTAAACTTATAGTTGTTTTGTCATTGATCCTCACAAGTTGTTCTTCTACAGTCGCAGCTCCTTCTTATGCTGCTCAAGTAAATGGGCAGACTATTTCTCGTAGTGCTCTTTATCAAGAACTTTCAGATATGAAGAACAACAAAGCATATGTCAGTCATCTTCAATCAATGAAGGTAATAATATCTGGAATTGGCAAAAAGTCATACAATAATGGATTTGTAGCCCAAGTTTTGACAAGAGAAATTTATTGGAGTTTAATAAGCCAATATTTGAAGACTCATCATATAGCAGTTACATCCCAAGATAAAACTAAAGCTGTTGGTCAGGTAACTTCTCAAGTCGGCAATGCTGCAATTTTTCATGCTTTTCCAGTTTCATACCAACAAACTCTTGTAAATAATGAAGCAAATTTGTTGGCCTTAGAAAACTATGTTAGTTCTGTATCTAAAACTCAAGCTTCAACTTATTATTCACAACACCAAGCTATGTTTGCCAATAGCTGTGTAAGGCATATTTTAGTAAAAACAAAATCTAAAGCTTTACAACTTAGAAAACAAATACTTAGTGGAGCTCATTTCTCTGCTGTGGCAAAAGCTAATTCTATAGATACAGGTAGTGCCAAACTAGGTGGATCTTTAGGATGTAAAGCTGGACCTCAATATGTGACTCCATTTCAAAAAGCAGTAGACCATCTACCTGTCAACAAAATCAGTCAACCTGTTCATAGCCAATTTGGTTGGCATTTAATTGAAGTTACAAAAAGGACTCCTCAAAGCCTTGCTCAATCGATGTCTAAGGTTATAAGTTATTTGAAATCACAAAAAGCAAATAAATTTTCTAGCTTTTTGAAAGCATCTAAGATTAAAGTAAATCCTCGATTTGGCAAGTTTGTAAATTCTCCTCCTAATTCTTTTGGTGTTGTTCCCCCCAAGACTCCAACTTCTTCTCAAGCTCCTAGCTCCTCAGGGTCATCTTCTTCTGCGGGATGAGTTAAATGAAGCCTACTGTTGTGGTGGTGGGTCTGGGCCCTGGTGAGGCAGAGCTTGTAAATTTGGCAACTAAAAAAGCTATAGAGGAAATTCCTTATAGATTTTTGCGCACTCAAAAGCATCCAAGTGCCCATATTGTAAAAAACGCAACAAGTTTTGATTATCTTTATGAGACATTAGATTCTTTTGAACAAGTTTATGACCAAATTGTAGATATTTTAGTTACTCAAGCCCTTGCTAAAGAAAAAATACTTTACGCAGTGCCTGGCTCTGCAATGGTTTTGGAAACTACAGTTGAAAAATTAAGATTGAGAGATGAAATTGATTCAATTGTTATCCCATCTATATCTTTTTTGGATCTGGCTTGGATTGAATTAGGGATAGATCCTATCTCTAGTGGGATTAGGCTTATAGATGGGATAAATTTTTTATCCCAAGCAGTAGGAGAAAAAGGACCTGTTATTGTAGGTCAATGTTTTTCTAGTCGCATACTATCTGATATAAAATTATCGGTAGATTTTTCTATTGAAGATAAAGTAGTTGTTTTACAGCGTTTAGGCTTAGCCGACCAAGCTGTTTTTGAACTTGATTGGCAAGATTTAGATAAAAGCTATATAAAACCTGATCATTTAACATCTATTTATATTCCTAAGTTAGGACCAAGTTTTGGCACTGAATTAGTCAAACTTCAAGAGTTGGCACTAGAATTGCGTCAAAAATGCCAATGGGACCAAAAACAGACTCACAAATCTTTGACTCGCCATTTGATCGAAGAAACCTATGAAGTTGTAGAAGCAATTGGTGAAATTGATCTCGAGCAAGGTTACCAGCATCTTGAAGAAGAACTAGGAGATGTTCTTTATCAAGTATTTTTTCATTCTATACTTGCCCAAGAAGAAGGTGAGTTTACCCTAGAAGATGTTGCTAAAGGTGTAAGGGAAAAATTAATAAAGCGCCATCCCCATGTTTTTGCGGGCAAAGATGTTGTCAATGAGCAACAAGCCTTAATTAGTTGGGAAAAAATTAAATCAGAAGAAAAAAATCGAGATAGTCTCATGGATGGCATTCCTAGTATGATGCCGGCTTTGTTATATGCTTATAAAACTCAACGCAATGCAGCTTCTGTAAAATTTGATTGGCCTGATTTAGAAGGCGCTTTGGAAAAATTGTTTGAAGAGTTAGAAGAATTTAGCCAGGAAATATCGAAAGATGATTCTTTGGATCGTATTTCTGATGAACTAGGAGATGTTTTATTCTCAGTAGTAAATATTGCTAGGCATCTAAATATAGATCCTGAAACTTGTTTGAGACAATCTACTCACAAATTTCAAAATAGATTTAGATCGATAGAACTTATCGCCAAAACAAGTGGTAAAAATCTAAGTAATAGTTCTATTGAAGAGCTGCAAGATTTATGGGAACAGGTAAAAACTTCAGAACTTGATAACTGAAGATATTTGGAACTTTTTAATTGCTTGATGAAAAATTTTAAGCAAACCGCTTTTTTATATTGAATGATTTTTTTAGTAAGAACACGAATAGGAGTAATACCGGTGAGCAGTATTGAAAATATCGCTGCTAGAGAAGTTTTAGACTCTAGAGGAAATCCTACTATTGAAGTAGAAGTAGAGCTTGATTCGGGAGTCTTTGCCAGTGCTATTATTCCTTCTGGCGCCTCCACGGGTAGTTTTGAAGCAGTTGAACTGAGAGACGGGGGCTCAAGATATAGAGGCAAAGGTGTTTTGGAAGCGGTAAAAAATGTCAACGTCGAAATTGCCGATGCTCTTGTGGGCTTTGATGCTTTGGATCAGCGAGAAATAGATTATGCTTTGATAGATCTAGATGCTACTCCAAATAAATCGAGATTGGGTGGTAACGCTATATTGGGAGTTTCTCTAGCTGTGGCAAAAGCTGCTGCATCCGAAACAGGTATGCCATTGTATAGATATATAGGTGGTGTAAATGCCCATGTGTTGCCGGTGCCTTTTATGAATTTAATCAATGGCGGAATGCATGCAAATAATAATTTAGACTTTCAAGAGTTTATGGTGGTTCCTTTTGCTGCTTCTTCTTTTTCTGAATCCTTGCAATGGGGAGTTGAAATTTACAATACTGTAAAAGATGAGCTTACTCGTAGAGGTCTATCTACAGGACTTGGAGACGAAGGAGGATTTGCTCCTGATTTAGATTCAGCTGAAAGTGTTGTTGAACTCCTTTTAGAATCAATAGAAAAAGCTGGATATAATCCAGGCCAAGATGTCGGAATAGCTTTAGACGTAGCTGCCACTGAAATTTTGCATGAAGATAAATACCTATTTGAAGGCAATTCTTTTACTTCGGAGGAATTTTCTTCATGGCTGAGTGACCTTTGGAAGAAATATCCTGCGATAGTTTCCATTGAAGATCCAATGGGAGAAGAAGATTGGAGTGGTTGGGCTAAGATCACAAAAGACTTAGGAGAAAAAGTACAAATAGTGGGAGATGATATATTTGTTACAAATCCCCAAAGGCTTTCTAGGGGTATATCTGAAGGTATTGCAAATTCAATTTTAGTAAAAGTAAATCAAATTGGAACACTTAGTGAAACTTTGAATGCAGTTAGGTTAGCTCAAGGATCTAGTTATTCCACTATGATTTCTCATAGATCTGGGGAAACTGAAGATTCAACTATTGCTGATTTGGCAGTAGCGCTCAATACGGGACAAATTAAAACAGGAGCTCCGGCTAGATCTGATCGAATAGCAAAATATAATCAATTATTGAGAATAGAACAAGACTTAGGAAATTCAGCTAGGTTTGGTGGAAAGTCTTTTCTTAGATAGGAGAATAATGAGAACAAGACAGATTACTAAAGTATTGATTCCTAGACGTGGACTAGGAACAGCTTTAGCTGTATTTATCTTATTAGCTGTAATGGTGTTAGCTGTTTTGCCTATTAGAAGTTATTTAGAACAACAAAACCAGCTGACAAGCTTACAGCAACATATTTCTCAAATCAACAAGCAACAAAAAGCTCTCCAATCAAAAGTCAAGGAATTGAAAACGAACCAAGCAGTAATAAATCTGGCACGTAAAGATTATGGATTGGTCAAAAAGGGCCAACAAGCTTATGTGATTACAAATCAAAATAAATCTTCTTGATTTGTACAATTATGAATAAAGGGTATTTTTAATGCTTGTAGAAGCCAAGTTGATATTTAGCCAAGTATTAGAATCTCCAACTACAGATGACATGGCTTATATATCTCAATCTCTAGGAAGAACCCCTTTCGTGGATTTTCAAATAGTTGTTCGTTCTTTGTCTGGAGATCCTGCAGTCATCCTAAATGCACCATTTACCCTAGAAGGTACTCCTATGCCTACTAGATGGTGGTTGGTAGATAAAGACTACAAAGAAGCTGTTAGTAGATTAGAGGCTAACGGAGGGGTCAAACGTGCAGAAAAAGCAATTGATCCTCAAGTAGTTGAAAAACTACATCTTGAATATGGACGCCAAAGAGATCAAGCGATACCCAAAAATCACATTGGCTATCGTCCTTTTGGTGGAGTAGGTGGAACTCGCCAAGGAATAAAGTGTTTGCATGCTCATTTAGCGTGGTATTTGGCAGGAGGACCAGATTTGGTGGGTCATTGGAGTTGGGTTGAGGTATCTAAAACAAGAAGTAGTGTTGGAAAAACTATAATAAGTGAAGTTAGTAATGGATAAAGATCTTGCTGTAGCAGCTATAGACTGTGGAACCAATTCTACTCGGCTATTAATAAGTGATTTTTCAGGTAATACTAAAGTTCGTTTATCAGAAATCACCAGATTGGGTCAAGGAGTTGATTCTAGTGGATTACTTGATCAACGGGCAATCAATAGAACTATTGATGTTATTAAAAAATATAAAAAGATAATGGATGAAAATAATGTTTCATCTTTTAGGATCACTGCAACTTCTGCAGCAAGAGATGCTTCCAATCGTGATGATTTTTTTAATCCCGTCAAAGAGTTGCTATCGAAGCCTCCTGAATTGTTATCAGGAGAAGAAGAAGGTCAGCTATCTTTTTTAGGAGCTACTGCAGGAATTGACAATAATTTAGCCCCGTTCGTAGTTGTCGATTTAGGTGGAGGTTCAACAGAGTTTGTCATGGAGACAACTACTGGTAAAAAACATGAATTTGAAGCTGTTTCTACCGATATGGGTTGCGTTCGAATAACTGAACGATTTTTACATACAGATCCTCCATCAGAACAAGAGCTTCATCTGGCATTCGAAGAAATAAATTTTCAATTAGAAAATGTAGTTAAAATTCTTCCTGGTATTAAATCTGTGCGAACTTTGGTTGGAGTTGCTGGAACTATTACTACTTTGGCAGCTATCAATTTAAAACTTGATTCTTATGATCCTAATCTAACTCATCATTATCGCCTTTTGAAAAAAGACATAAAAGCGATTTTTCAAAATATGATAAGCCAAAATCGAGATCAAAGGTCGAAAATTTCTGGACTTGAAGATCAACGAGCAGATATCATAATTGGTGGTACTGCAATTTTAATTGCTTTGATGGATTATTTTGGTTTTGATAGCTGTCTTGTTTCTGAATCAGATATACTCGATGGTCTAGTGATGAGCCAATTAAAAGATATTTAATATTTTTTAGGCTTAATATCTAAAATAATTTGATAATTAAAAAATTTAAATACTAAATAGCCCATACTAGGATTTTTTATTGATGTTAACACATTCATTGGTTCAATACGGCAGGAGAATAAAACTCAGACCTTTAGCAGCTGCTGACTTTGATCAATGGAAAGAAGTTAGACTTCGTTGTAGGGACTGGCTTACCCCATGGGAGCCTTTGCCTCCACGAGGGGTTGTTGACTCTATTGAAAACAAACAGGTTTTTTCTACAAGATGCGCATTGCGAGATAGGGAAAGACAATTAGGAGCATCCTATGGGTTTGGTATATTTTTACAAGAGCAATTTATTGGAGAGGTAAATTTATCCATCATCCAAAGAGGACCCTTTCAAAGTGCTTATATTGGATATTGGATAGACCAGAATTTTGCCGGCAGAGGTTATACTCCGGAGGCAGTAGTAGTTGCTTTTTTGTTTGCATTTGAAGAACTAGGATTACATAGATTAGAAATTGCAATAATACCTAGGAATAGGGCTAGCCGTAGGGTGGCTGAAAAGCTAGGCTTGCGAGAAGAAGGAATAGCTGTTCGTTATCTAGAGATCAACGGCATATGGGAAGATCATATCCGCTATGCTATTACAGCAGAAGAGTGGTATGAACGTAGGGATCAATATATTAAAGATTGGATCCTTTCTACTTAGAAGGGCCCGGGTGGCGTAATAGGTAGCCGCGGGGGGCTTAAACCCCCCTGGTTTGAAAAGACCGTGCGGGTTCAAGTCCCGCCCCGGGCACTATTTGAATGGTTTGTTGAATTTAAATATTTTCAACAAACCATTCAAATAATTGCAAATATTATTTTTTGTTGAAAGATTAGTCTGTAAGAAGGGTCATGCCCATAGCAAAAAGCCAAACATCTTTAGCTATAGCAGTTCCTTCTTTGGTGGGCTTTAAACTTCCCTCTTGGCGCATACCAGGTGTTTTAAGATAAAGACCTAGTAGACCTCCAGCAAATGCCATAAGACCTAAACCTGCTATTCTACTTGAGACCATTGGCAGTAAAAGAGCACCACCTAAACCTACTTCTCCCATAGCTAATAGCCGAACAAATTTGGATGGTTCCATCGATCCAAACATGGGATAAGTCCCAGTAGCGAATTGGTGCAAGGATTGAGCTGTTTGTTCGTCAGCTTTTAGTTTTGACATTCCAGAATTTACCAAAAATGCTCCAGAAGATATTCTAAGTGGAAGTTGATGAAGTCTCAATTTGGGCATGTAATCTCCTGTAAGGGTTATAAAATAAAAAGCTTATGTAATATTCCCAATTGAATCAATCTCAACCTTTTTGTTTTCAATTTATAAAAATATAGGGTTAGATTTCATAAATTGGGTAAAGCCAATATTAAAAATAAACTTTAGGCTTGATTTTAAAATAAATTATAGCTAAGTTTTTTTCAAATTCCTTTAGTCTAAATGATTAGAGGTAATTTGAACTAGATGGAGGACGAGACCTTGTTTTTTTTATTATTAAAGGTTGTATAACCCATGTCTAATGCTGTGGCCTCGGATTCTAACTCATTTTCTCAAAACGTATCTAAATTAGTATTAGATAATAGTGCTTATTCGTTTATTATTCTAAATTCGGATTTAAAGATAGTTTTTTTTAATAAAGCTTCAGAGGTAATATTTGGTTATAGTTCGTCTGAAATTATTGACACAGATGCTACTCGTCTTGTTCTAGATTCTGATAAAAAACTACAAAAAAACTATTTAAAAGCTTTATTTGATGATGCAAATAATACTCTTTTTAAAGGGTTTGTAGAATTTATAGGAGTTCATAAATCTGGAGCTAAGCTCCATCTAGAAAGTGGAATTTCAAAGATAACGTGGCAGGATCAAACTTTTTTAGTTTTAGCAATAACAACTTTAGATAAAGTCAAAACTTATGATCCTTATTCTTTAGAACGCGCTTTCATCTTAGAGATGATTATAGATAATGCCCCTATGAAGAAAATATTGGAATCAACCATCGATATGATGCAAAGCCATCTTCAAGGAATTAAGATTTGTTTTTGGATTAATCAGCCTTCTGGCTCATGGTATTTAGGAACAGATTTTCCTCCAGAAATTGATTTTATAATTCAAGATAAAGTCTCTCAATTCAAAAGACAATTTAACAAATCCAAAGAAGTAAAATTTCCTTCTTACATGCTTGATCTAGAAAATGAGGACTATGGGTCAATTAGTTCTATGACAGGCTTTAAAAAGATTTTTATAGAGCCTTTACTAGGTCATAATACTAATAAAAACTTGTCGGGAGTAATGATCCTTTTCCAAGAGATTGACTCTCCTTCGTTTTTTTCTGATTGGAGATGGATAACTTCTTATATAAAATTAGCTGAACTTGCAATTGATAAGAGTAACCAAGAAGAACGTCTTGTCCACTTAGCAATGCATGATCCTTTAACTGGGCTAGCGACTCGGGGAGTGTTATTTAATCGCTTAGAACATTTGGTAGAATCTTGTGCTAAATCTTCTTACAAGGTAGCTATTTTATTTTTAGGTATAGACAATTTTAAGCTAATCAATGATAGCTTTGGCAATGCTTATGGAGACTGGCTTTTAGTAGAAGTAGCTTCGCGTTTACAAATAGCGCTTCGTTCTACTGATAAGCTAGCTCGTTTCTCAGGAGATGAATTTGTTGTAATTTGTGAACGGATCTCTCAAGAGCAAGAGTGCTTGGTGGTTGCAGAGCGCATATCTCAAGCCCTCAAAAGACCCTTTAGGATTGATGATAATGAGATTGTTATTACTTCTAGCATAGGGCTTGCTCTATCTCAAGGAAAAGATATACAAGCTGAAGAATTAATTGCTAATGCCAGTGCTGCGATGCACAAAGCCAAAGAGTTGGGTAAAGATAGAATTTGTTTATTTGGTGAAAAAATCCGACAAACAAATACAGGAAGATCCAACATAATAAGTGGTTTACACCGAGCAATAGATAGAGGAGAGCTTAGAACTTTTTACCAACCTATTTATAATTTATCCACCAATTCAGTATTTGGTCTAGAAGCTTTAATTAGATGGCAACATCCAACCGAAGGTCTTATTTCTCCAGACAAATTTATACCCTATGCCGAATCTAGCGGCTTGATTGTGTCTTTGGGAGCTTGGGTTCTTTACAATTCTTGTAAGCAATTATCTACCTGGCAAGAGAATAAAAATCTAAGTTTTTCCCTGTCTGTAAATCTTTCAGCTGTTCAATTGGGAAATAAAAACATAGTAGAAGATGTAAAAAGAGCGTTGGAAGAAAGTAGGTTCGATCCTCAAAATCTGCATCTTGAAATTACTGAGAGCGCTTTAATGTCTGATCCACGTTCTTCATTGGAAGCTTTAACTAAATTAAAAGAACTTGGAGTAAAACTAGCAATAGATGATTTTGGTACAGGCTATAGCTCTTTGAGCTACCTACAGTGTCTGCCGGTAGATATTTTAAAAATTGATAGATCTTTTATAAAAAATTTATCAATTCAAAGCAGTAATTCAGCCATTGTGGCAGCTATAGCTAATCTTGCAGATGCTTTAGATCTTCAGTGGATTGCCGAAGGGGCAGAAACCTTAGATCAAGTTGAAGAACTTGAAAGGCTTGGTTGTGTTTTTGTCCAGGGATATTATTTTTCTCCTCCTCACGATTTCAAAGAGATATCTTCTTTGTTGGAAGAGCAGCTACATTAAAAAAAATCAATATGTTTGTTTAGTTTATAAAAAAACAAATATTTATTTTTCTACAAACAGCTAGAATAATTGAGTGGAATATGTCTCACAGTATTCGAAATTATTTTCTAGTCCTACTCGTAGTCATATATTCGAAATTATCTCAAAAGCCAATCAACCGGTAGAAATATCCGAACTAACTCAAGCTTTGTCTTTGAATCATAACGCTATTCGTCAGCATCTAAATAAGTTAAAAGATTCAGGTCTTGTTTTGGAAAAAAAAGTTTCTCTTTCTACCAGGGGGAGACCTAAATATGTTTATACGCTTTCATCTCAAGGACAAAGCGTATTTGGGCAACAACAAGCTTATATGAATTTAGCTATTGGACTATTGAAGGTTATGCGATTCAAAAGTTCTCCGGTAGATGCAGGTAAAGATATTGGGGTCGCAATAGCTAAGAAAAAAATACAAGAGCAAAATCACTCTTTGGATCCTATTGACTATATTAATCAAGAAATGGCTAGGCAAGGTTTTTATCCAACAGCTAAAGACTCAAAAGTAGGACTTATTGAGTTAGGCCATTGTCCGCTTGAATTAGCAGCGACAATTGATAGTAAAACTGTATGTCAATTCCATCTTGGGGTGATTCAGGGTTTGGCTAAAACAGTAGGGGGCATAAAGGTAAATTACCTAAGACCCAAAGATCCTCACAACGCTGGTTGTATTTTGAAAGTACAATATCTATCCTGCCCCGAGTAACTTAATTGCTTGGGGGCTAATCCTGTCTATAGACCAAGGAGGGTCCCACACAACTTGTACTTCTAGTCTAGTTTTTAGATGGGCCAAAGCTTTTTGGGCAACTCTTTCAGCTTCTATAGGCAATGTTTCAGATACAGGGCAACCTGGAGTAGTCAGTGATATTTGAATTACTATTATATCTTCTTGTTTGACAATTGAATAAACCAGTCCCAAATCTACTATATTTAACCCCAATTCTGGGTCAATCACTTCTTTTAGAGCATCTATCAATATATCTAAATCTGGCAAGCTTATTATTTGTCTAACTTGATCAGAAATTTCAATACTGGAATTAGGAGTCATTTTTTTAATTCTCGCTGTCAGAATTATTCTTGATGATTTTTATGGAGTTGATCAACATAGTTCTATTACTTTTGCTCACTAAAATTGTTTATTGTGAATGTTACGCATCATCGAAAGATCTTTTTCAGACAAAACAGATCCCTTGTTTTCGTCTCTGAGAGCTCTTTTTGGACCTAATCCTAAATTCCACATCGTAATAAGACTTACTAGGGATAAAAATACTCCAGAGATTACAATGCCTTGAGATATGGTCGTTACAACAGAGGCATCTAAAAGAACAAAACTCAAGACCAAGCCAACCAAACTAATCCAAGCAATTTTTGATTCAAATAAGTCAGCAAACAAAAGCTGTTTACCACCTTGTCTTGTCGCTAGACCCTTAGAGCGCAAAAGTCCCCAGTTAATAAAAGGAATTACCTTATGAAGATGACCAACACTAGCTATACTAAGCCAAGCGGTTAGGGAAATAATTTCATCTTCTACTAAATGGGTACGCAAAGAGGTAGAAGCATGAGCCAAAGCAGCGATAAGACCAAATATTATGGCTAAAACTAAAAATGATGCTGAAGCTAGTAAAAATCCTTGATAGAAATCGAACTTACGTCTACGTCTTTTGTAGATGTAGTCAAATAATGAACCAAGATGGGCTGTCAATCCCCCAATTAGAACTATTGCACCCACTGCTACAATCCAACTGATTCCAAGGACTAGACCTGGGGCCAAGATAAAAAGTCCCAAAGGTATAAGTCTTACTGCCCAAGCTCCTGGCCCAGGAGTTGGTCTGTGAGCAAGTAAAAACATAGGTAATAATTTTTCCGATACAGCTACATAACTAAGTCCAATCCAACCAATTAAACCTAAATGAGCATGGGCTAAGACTATGTGAGGAACCAATAAAAACCAGTTATTTTCTCTATCTAGAGCATATAGCATACCAAAAAAAACTGTTATTACTAAAAAAGTCAAAGACCACCTTAGTCCAGTAGCTGAGACACTTTTATCTTTAGATGAAAGAGGAGCTGATAGGTTCCAAATAATGATTGCGACTCCACAAACAACAATTGCTCCAGAGATTGAAACTAAAACAGAAACCCCAGTGGCAAAACCTAAAGGAAGACCCCAAGAACCTATTACAAAAAGCCAAAATGATAAGGTAGCCCACTTTATAGATCGTAAAGGTTTAGATCCAAGCACTGGACCAAACTGATGTAAAGCCCCTATTACTAAAGTAGATAAAAATGCGAGTAGAGCCAAGTGGACAACGGCGAGAACTTGATGGCCAGTTGGGTTATTTATTACAGGTCCTGCATTAAAAGCCAAAGCTATTCCAAAGCCAATCAATCCAAGACCACAGGCAATAAAGAAACGAAAAGGAACTATAGGGGGTGGGACTGCAGATCCTAAAGCTCCTGGCAAGCCCGAAATAGGAGAATTTGGACGTGATTTAGGAGAAGGAGTATTGGTATGTGTCATATA
Organism: Actinomycetes bacterium; assembly: GCA_021795135.1. Lineage (GTDB taxonomy): Bacteria > Actinomycetota > Acidimicrobiia > Acidimicrobiales > JAJYPT01 > JAJYPT01. The sequence goes on along the minus strand of JAJYPT010000001.1, from coordinate 24,792 downwards.
TTTTTACTAAAACTTACTCGCCAGTCTCCTCCTTCTAGGGCTACAGCATCATATGCAAAGCCTTGAGAAGACAAAACTCCTTCTAGGGGTACTGGTTCAAATGGGGCAAGTATTACCAAAGGTTGAGTTTCTTCTAAGTCACTAACTGCTTCCATTATCGTGTCAAATGGTTCTTCTCCTTTTTCGATAATTGGTCTTACGTCAACTATTTTGGCTTTACAAGTTAAATTAGCAGAAAATACTGTTGGTCCATTTGTGCCATCTTGCCAACTGTATTGGCCTGGCCTTGTTGCTTCTATCTCATATTTCAAAGGAGTAGGCCTGTGATCTACAATAATTTCTAGGATTTCTCCTGTGGAGAGTTTATCTAAAGCTTGATATATGGCTTCATGACGCTTAGCTGGAACGATCTGTCTTACATCGAGACTGCTCATCTCTATCTCCTAGCTTGGATGTTGTTTAAAATCAACTTTTATATTTCTAGTATTTAGTAGAAATAATCATTGGTCAAGGAAAATAATTAAAAATAAAGGCTAAGGATTTTGAAATGGAACTTCTTGCTGTGTTAAAAAATTGATAAATATTTTGAATTTATTTATAGTGGCATCACTAAAGGATCTAAGGTAATAGATTCATCTTTAGACTTTATTTTTATTGTCTATCTTTAGTTTTGTTTGCCAAGGTAGGTTTGATTCAATAATGAAATTCAAGGGCAAGAATTATGAAGGGTCAGCTTGGGTTAATGGATTTTTTGCGACTAATTTAGTAGAAATAACCACCGATCTTGCTGTATTGGATTCCAAAGGTTGGTGGTTTGTTGTATTGCCATTTAAAGGTCTGCCACTTTGTTTTAAATTTGCCAATTTAGAAAAAACTAAGTTTTTAGAATATCCAAATTGGCCTGGAGTTTCTCTTGAAAGTTGGACTAGCTCTTTAGATAAAGCTACCTATATCAAAACTGTAGATTCCATTAGGACTTCTATATCGCTTGGGGATGTGTATCAAGTAAATCTTTGCAGAGTTCTTTCAACAGATTTTGATTATATGATTCCTAATGCGATCCTAGGGCTGGGATCTATATTGCAACGTTCAAATCCAGCTCCTTATTCAGCATGCATCAGTGTCCCAGGGCTAGTAGAAATTTCTTCTGCATCACCTGAATTATTTTTAAAAAGAAAAGGAAATAAAATAATTTCTAGTCCCATAAAAGGCACTGCTGCTAATGCTTTGGAACTAAAACCCAAAGACAGGGCAGAAAATATCATGATCGTTGATTTAGTTCGAAATGATTTGGGAAAAGTTTGTGACTATGGTTCTGTCCACGTAACTGACTTATGTCGACTAGAACAACATCCTGGTTTGGTACATCTTGTTTCAGATGTTGAGGGCAATCTTAAATCTGGAATATCGTGGCAAGAGATTATAGATGCTAGTTTTCCTCCAGGTTCGGTAACAGGAACTCCCAAAGAGGCAGCTTTAGAGTTGATAGATGCCTTAGAGCCAGTTGAAAGGTCTATCTATTGTGGGGGTTTGGGATGGGTAGATGCTGATAGGCAACAAGGAGAAATTAATGTAGCGATACGTAGCTTTTGGATACAAGATTCCAAATTATACTTTGGAACAGGAGGAGCAATTACTTGGGACTCTACCCCTGAGGGAGAATGGGAAGAAACCGAACTAAAAGCTACTCGTTTGATAAATATAGCTGCTAACAATTTTTAGAAAAGAATAACAATGAATCAATTAGAAAATTTTGTTTGGATAAATGGCTCTTTAGTGCCTGCTAGCTCTGCTTATGTATCTGTTTTTGATCATGGTTTTGTTGTTGGAGATGGTGTGTTTGAAACAATAGACATCAACCAAGGCAAGCCTTTTGCTATCACTCGTCACTTAGATCGCTTAGCTCGATCTGCAGCTGCTCTTTGTTTGAAATGTCCTCCTAAGGATTTATTATTAGAAGCTTGTTATAAAGTGATAAATGCTAATAAATGTGACAGAGCTGCTTTGAGGATAACCCTTTCAGGAGGAATATCTCCAATAGGTTCTTTGAGAGGAGATGCTGATCCTACATTAGTAATTGCTACTCGGGAGGTGATACAAAGAGGAGAAAGTGAAAATGTCATAGTAGTTGATTGGCCTCGTAATGAAAGAGGGGCTTTATCAGGAGTCAAAAGTACTTCTTATGGTGAAAACGTAAGAGCATTAGAACAAGCTAAACAACAAGGAGCAACTGAAGCAATTTTTCCAAATACGATAGGAAATATTTGTGAAGGCACAGGAAGTAATATTTTTATAGTTAAAGATGGAAGCTTATTTACCCCTACTTTGCAATCAGGATGTTTGGAAGGAGTTACTAGGGCTCTTGTTATTGAATCTAGCAAAGTGATAGAAAAAGATTTTCCTATAGAGTTTTTAGAAGAAGTAGACGAAGCTTTTTTAGCTTCAACTACTCGACCTTTGTCTCCAATAGCAAAAATAAACAATAGAACGCTTTTAGGAACAAAAGGACCAATTACAAAATCTGTTATTAATTCATTTAATGAATTAGTCTTTTCTAATGAAGATCCCTAAAGGGTTCAACTTAGCGTAAAGTTGAAGTATGACCTTTGGTCCCGTTGATCCTCAAATAAATTTTGTCAGCCTTGAAAATAAGGTATTAGAAACATGGAAGTCCATAGAGTTGTTGGAGCAAGTAAAGCAACAGCGACAAGACGCGCCTAGATGGACTTTTTATGAAGGTCCTCCAACAGCAAATGGACGTCCGGGTCTGCACCACGTTTGGGCACGAGCTTTTAAAGATCTCTTTGTTCGGTTTAAGACTATGCAAGGATATCTTGTCTCTAGAAAAGGTGGTTGGGATTGCCATGGACTTCCAGTAGAGATAGAAGTAGAAAAACAGTTAGGTCTTTCGAGTAAAACCGATATTGAAAAAGTTGGAATCGGTTTTTTCAACGAACGCTGTCGTGAATCTGTTCAACGCTATGTTTCTGATTGGGTTGCACTTACAGAAAGAGCCGGAGTATGGATAGATTCCCAAGATGCTTATTGGACTATGTCTAATTCGTATATAGAATCAGTTTGGTGGATTCTTCATAAACTTTGGGATGAAGAGCTTTTATATGAAGGTTATCGAGTTTCTCCTTATTGTCCACGATGCGGAACTGTTTTATCTTCTCATGAATTAGCACAAGGCTTTAAAGATATTACCGATGACTCAGTTTTTGTTAGGTTTCCACTAGTAGATATTGAAGCAGATTTATTAGTTTGGACAACTACTCCTTGGACTTTGGTATCTAATGTAGCTGTAGCAATCGGACCTGATATGGAATATGTCCAATACAAATCTGAAGATGGTTTTCGAGATTTGATTTGTGCAAAGACTTTAGTTCCCGAAGATGCCCAAATAGTGGCTTATTACAAAGCTGAAGATTTAGTAGGAAAGCTTTATAAAAGACCATTTGAAGACCTTAAACTTAAACAGGCACCTCATGTAGTAACAGCAGATTTTGTCAGCACCGAAGAAGGCAGTGGATTAGTGCATATCTCTCCTGCTTTTGGTACAGAAGATATGCAATTAGCTGAAGAAAAAAATCTAGAGGTTTTGAACCCTATAGGTCCTGATGGGCTTTTTGACTCCAGTGTACGTTTTAGTGGACAAGGTGCTAGAGAGGTCAATCCTCAAATTATTGAAGATTTAGCTTCGCGATCCCTATTGGTAAAAGTAATGAGTTTCAATCATTCTTATCCGCATTGTTGGAGATGTGATACCCCCCTTATTTATTGGGCTCGTACTTCTTGGTTTTTACGTACATCTGCCAATAGAGAGACCTTGTTGTCAGAAAATGAACGCATAGGATGGCATCCAGAGTATATAAAACACGGAAGATTTGGAGACTGGTTAGAAAACAATATAGATTGGACTCTTTCTAGGGATAGGTATTGGGGTACTCCAATACCTATTTGGAAGTGTGAAGATGGGCATCTTTTTTGTGTGGGATCTGTTGAGGAACTTTCTCAATTGAGTGGGAAAGATTTAACAGAACTAGATCTACATAGGCCTTTTGTTGATGAAATAACTTTCCCTTGCCAAGAGGTGGATTGTTCTTTTACAGCTAAGCGAATCCAGCCGGTTTTAGATGCTTGGTTTGATTCTGGATCAATGCCTTTGGCCCAATTCCACTATCCTTTTGAAGGCCCACAATCTTTGGAAGAAGTTTTTCCTGCAGATTTTATTTGTGAAGCAATAGATCAGACCAGGGGATGGTTTTATTCTCTGCTAGCGGTCAATTCTTTAGCTTTTGGTTCTACTCCATATCTCAATGTGGTTTGTTTAGCCCATGTGGTAGATGAAAACGGCTTAAAGATGTCTAAATCTCGAGGCAATGTAGTTGATCCTTGGCAGGCTTTTTCGGAATTTGGAGCCGATTCTTTACGTTGGTATTTTTACTATGGGGGGTCTCCTTGGGTAAATAGGCGTATAGATGAAGAAAGCATAAAAGAAGCCTCGCGAAAAACCTTAGTCACTTTATGGAACGTGTATTCATTTTTTGCAACTTATGCTGATTTGGAAAATTGGACACCTCCAAAAGTACAAGCTAATCAAAACCAATGTCATGTTTTGGATCGTTGGATACTGCAAGAGTTGAGACAAAGCGTTGATTTAGTTACCAAAAGTATGGAAGCTTTTGATTCTTTGAACGCCGCCCAAGCCATCGCTAAATTTATTGATGATCTTTCAAATTGGTACGTACGTAGATCTAGACCTCGTTTTTGGAGTTCTGAAGATCCTTGTGCTTTTGCAACCCTTTATAAGTGTCTTGTTGTCACTAGTCAACTGTTGGCTCCTTTTGCTCCTTTTATTTCTGAAACAATTTATACAAATTTGACCAATCAACAATCAGTTCATCTATCTAGTTGGCCTCAATTGAAAGATTTTGAGCTACCTTTGCCAAGTGATAATGAATTGTTGGAGCAAATGGATGTAGCTAGAAAATTAGTTGTATTGGGCAGAGCAGCTCGTTCTCAAGGTAAGAGTAAGATTCGTCAGCCTTTAAAAAGAGCTGTCTTGGTTCATCCAGGAATTAGTCTTAGTAAAGAGATAAAAGATGAAATTGCAATAGAGCTAAATGTAAAATCTTTAGAAGATGTAGATAATATTGCAGGTTTAGTTAGTTGGACTATAATTCCTAATTTCAAGATTTTAGGACCAAAACTAGGCGCAGCTGTAAATGAAGTAAAACAAGCTTTAGCAAAAGCAGATGGTAATTTACTAAAACAAAGTTTCGATGAAAATGGTTTTATCGAAATATCAGGTTTTAGACTCGAACCAGATGAAGTTGAAATAAGAGCTTCTAGTCATGAAAATCTTACTTTAGTTCAACAGGGAAGTTGGGCGGTTGCTTTAGATTTAGAACTCAATGAGGATCTAATCTTGGAAGCTTTTGCTAGAGAACTTTCTAGAGATATAAACGATTTGCGTAAACAAAAAGGATTTGAAATAGCAGATCGTATTTTGGTGGAGGTATTTGGAGATCCTAAATTAGAATTGGTTCTCAAACGACATGGTAATTGGATCGAACATGAGATATTAGCTGCCAAACCTATAGTATTGAAAGATTCTCCTGCTGATTTTACTGATCAAATCAACATAGATGGACAAAGCGTTTATATCAAGATTTCCAAAGTTGAACAAAACTAAATTATTTTTTGAGGTTTAGTTACTTGACCAAAGGGTAATTTTTTCCTTATCTACCTTTTAGCTTGAACTTGTACTAGAGCTAAAAGAAAGACTGGATGAGGAGAAATAAATGGCCCAACAGATAGTAGCTCAGACTTTAATGCAACGTTTAGCTGATTGGGGAATTGATACTATTTTTGGTCTCCCTGGAGATGGTATCAATGGTTTGATGGAAGGCCTTAGACGGACCCAAGATAGAATAAAATTTGTCTTGGTTCATCATGAAGAAGCAGCAGCTTTTATGGCCACAGGCCATGCAAAACTAACAGGACAAGTTGGAGTTTGTATGGCTACTTCAGGTCCTGGAGGCATCCATCTTTTGAATGGACTTTATGATGCCAAATTAGATCATATGCCTGTTTTAGCTATAACTGGAATGCAAGAAACCCAGCTTTTGGGTACTGGATATCAGCAAGAAGTTCATCTAGATAAGCTATATATGGATGTAGCTGGGTATAACCAAATGATTTATGTACCAGATCAAACTGAAACTATTGTAGATCTAGCTATTAGGCATGCTTTGTCTAGTAGATCAGTTTCTCATATAACTATTCCAGTTGATGTCCAAATTGCTCCAGCTCATAAATATCCTTATGAGCCAACAGCTCCTGCTCGCAAACCTCAGACTGCTCCCATTTATATGAAGGAGTTTAAAACTCCGCCAGAGGCACAACTAATTGAAGCTGCCAATGTTTTAAATTCTGCTTCAAAGGTAGTAATTTTAGCTGGCGCTGGCGCTTTAGGGGCAAGAAAACAAGTTATTGAAGTAGCTGAAAAGTTAGCAGCCCCGATCGTCAAGACATTGCCTGGCAAAGCGGTAGTTCCAGATAATCATCCCCTTACTACAGGAGGTCTTGGGCTTTTAGGAACTTTGGCTTCAGAAGAGGCCATGGAAAAAGCTGATACTTTGTTCATGATAGGTACTAATTTCCCCTATACAAAATTTTTGCCTTCTCCAAAAGATGTCAAAGTTGTCCAAATAGAAATCGATCCTTTTAGAGCTGGCAATAGAATTCCCACTGAAATTCCTTTAGTTGGAGATACAGAGTCAACCCTTGAGGCGTTGATTAAATTCATCAATAAAAAAACTGACCAGAAATTTATTTCAGATATTCAAGCAAGTATGAAAAAGTGGAATAACAAGATGAGGGCTTTGGAAGATCCCAATAGAGATCCTATACAACCTCAGTATTTAATGAAGTTGATAAACCAATTCGCTTCCAATGATGCAATTTTAGCTTCAGACTCAGGCACTATAGCTACTTGGGCAGCTAGACATTTTGAAATAAGAGATAAGAGAGAATTTTACCTATCTGGAAATTTAGCTACTATGGCTCCTGGTTTGCCTTATACAATTGCAGCACAACTTGTTCATCCTAATCGTCAGTGTATTGGTTTTGTAGGTGATGGAGGTTTTGCTATGTTGATGGCAGAATTTCTCACAGCTTTGCGTCACAAGTTACCTATTAAAATCTTTATAAGCAACAACGGCGAATATGGTCAAATTCTATGGGAACAAATGGTTTTAGGTTATCCTGAATTTGGAGTTCGTCATAACGAAATAGCTGGGCATAAATATGCTGATTTTTCAACTTTTGCTCATTCAAATAATGGATTTGGGATACATGTATCAAAAGCTAGTGAATTAGAAGATGCGGTTTCAAAAGCATTTGCTTTTGATGGTCCAGCTTTGGTTGATGTAGAGGTAAATCCTAATGAGCCTCCTATGCCAGCAAAAGTTACTTATGAACAAGCGAAAAGTTTTGCAACAGCTTTTCTAAAGGGTCAACCTCACAAAGTTAGTATCGCATCTACTTTATTTAGAGATAAATTAGAAAGTTTTACTAAGGATTCCAAATGAATAAAAAAAGATCTCCCCAGAGTGAAGTTGAGCATTTTTTAGATCGTCTAGTCAAAAATATAGAACACGGGCGTTTTGAAAGATCTTTGTCTGGTTTGTCTGCCTTAGCAGCAGTTATTACAGGTGCTGAGTTATGGGCTGAACATGATAGAGCTGGATTTTGGAACCGGCTAATGTGGTTGCCTGTAGTGCTAACTCCTTTTTCTGCAGGAAGTGCGATAGCGGGGGTTTTTTCTAAACGTGTTGCTAAAACTATCTTACCTTTTGTTTCTTTGTTGGTCATATTAAATGGAATACAAGGTACCTACTTACATCTTAGAGGGATTTCAAGAAAACCTGGAGGTTGGAAACAAGCTCGATACAACATTGAAATGGGTCCTCCTATGTTTGCTCCTTTATTAGTAACAATGGTGGGAGGAATGGGTATCCTGGCTTCTATTTTAAGGCGGGAAAAATGAGAGGTAATCGAAAGATAAATTCTGATAGGAAAACTAATAAAAATTTTGGAGATTCCCTCAGCAATAATAATGATAGCTCTCCTACGTTGCAAACTAATCGTTTTCCTGGCTATAACGTTTTAGAACAAATCCCATCTTGGGATGAAGAGACTAAATCAGTAATACTAGCCAGAAGCTTGCCTTCTAAATCACTTCGCTTTTTTACCATAGAAGAAGAACCTATTTGTAGATCTCTTTTGAATCGTCTCTTGGCTCTTGATGAAGGACCCTCAATAGAGGTAATAGAAGGAATTGACTCTCGTTTAGCTGAGGAACAAACAGATGGATGGTATTACGAAGAAATGGGACCTGATTCTAAAGTGTGGAAAGATTCAATAAGGGCTTTGGATGAACACTCTAAGGAACAATATCACAGCCCATTTCATCTTTTATCACCTCAGGATCAAGATGAATTATTAGAAGCTATAAGGTTATCAAAAACTTGGAGAGGTTTTCCTGCTGGTTGGCTTTGGTCCTTATGGATGAGGTATGCCTGTACAGAATTGTATTCCAATCCTCAAATATGGAATGAAATTGGATTTGGCGGTCCTGCTTATCCAAGGGGCTACAAAGCTTTAGGCGCAGATCGTCTAGAGCCATGGGAGGTAAGAGAAATTATGCCTACTGATCCATCCCCTTGGGCAGACAGAATTGAATCAGTTAGAGCTAAACACTTATCGAATAGAAAAAAGATATGAATTCTGTTAGAAAAAGAAACGAATCTGCGTGGTTGTTACCAAATGATGGGACTAGATTCAACCATTCTTTAAAACAAAATATGCATCTTTTTGATGACAACGAAGAAGTAGATCTTGTAGTTGTAGGCGCTGGAGCAGGAGGTAGTGTACTTACTCAGCGCTTAGCAAGACGTGGATGGAAAGTAGTTGCTTTTGATGCTGGTCCTTTTTGGGACCCTGATAAAGATTGGGTTAGTGACGAGAAGGGATCTTTTCATCTATATTGGAACGATCCTAGAGTAATTACCGGAGAAAATCCAGTCCCGCTAGGATCGAATAATTCTGGTCGTGGAGTAGGTGGAGGTACAGTTCATTATGCAGGCTACACCCCCCGGTTGCATCCTTCAGATTTTCATATTTATTCTTTAGATGGAGTTGGGGTTGATTGGCCAATTGAGTATGAGGATTTACAACCTTATTATCGAGAAATAGAACAAGAATTGCCAGTAGCAGGACAATATTGGCCTTGGGGTGATCCTCATGGTTATCCTCAAAGTCCTCATCCAGTAGGGGGAAATGGTCAAGTATTTCTAGAAGGAGCCTCCAGATTAGGAATTGATACCAGGATTGGTCCAGTGGCAATTGTCAATGGTGGTTTTGGTAATCGTACCCATTGTATCTATAGAGGATTTTGTCTTCAGGGATGTAAAGTAAATGCAAAAGCTTCAACACTTATAACTCATATACCTGATGCTTTAGCTCATGGGGCAGAAATACGTTCTAATTCAATGGTGACAAAAATTGAATTAGATGAGCAAGGTCGTGCCAAAGGCGTAGTCTTTGTAAAAGATGGTATAGAAAGGTTTCAAAAATCAAAAGTAGTTGTAGTTGCTGGCTATGCTATTGAAACCCCTCGTCTTCTTTTGAATTCTGCCACTGCTGGTTTTCCTAATGGTCTTTGTAATAATTTTGATCAAGTAGGTAGATATATAATGGTTCAAGGAGCTCCTCAAACTGCTGGGAGATTCGAAGAAGAAATACGAATGTTTAAAGCTCCCCCTCCTGAAGTATCTACGGAGCAATTTTATGAGACAGATCCTTCTAAAGATTATAAAAGAGGGTTTTCTATCCAAACAGTCTCTCCATTGCCCATTACTTGGGCAGAACATATTGTGGCCGAAGGACATTGGGGTCCAGTATTGAGAGAATATATGAGGGATTATATTCATTGGTCTACTCTAGGTGCCTTATGTGAGTTTTTGCCTCAAGCAGATAATAGGGTGACTCTTAGTGATCAAAAGGATCGTTTTGGGCTTCCAGTAGCTAAGTTTTCTTATTCCCAATGTGACAATGACAAAAAGTTACTTTCTGCAGCTGTTCAAAAAATGACAGATATTCTTAAATCTGCTGGAGCTCAAGATATAGCGACCATTGAACGTTATGCTCATTTAGTAGGTGGGGCCAGAATGGGAAAAGACGCCGAATCAGGTGTGGTAGATGAGAATTTACGTAGTTTTGCTGTTCCTAATTTATTTATAGTCGACGGCAGTGTCCTACCGACTCAAGGAAGTGCCAATCCAGCTCTTACGATTATGTCTTTAGCTGCTCGAGCTGCAGAATTTTTAGATTCTAATAGGTTCCATAAATGATACCTATCGATTTACTAGAGGTATCTACATATGAAATACCCACCCAAGAGCCTTATGAGGCAGATGGTACTTTAGAGTGGTCTAGCACTACTGTCGTAGTTGTTACCTTAGGCGCCGGTGGTAAAAAAGGATTAGGTTTTTCATATGCTACAACTGCTTGTGAGACACTTATAAAAGATGTTTTGGCTAAGGCTATTCTTGGTTGTGATGTTTTAGATACCGGCGCAATTTGGGCAAAAATGGTCAAGTCGATTCGCAACCTAGGAAGACCTGGAATAAGTTCAATGTCTATTTCAGCTGTAGATATTGCTGCTTGGGATCTTAAAGCACATTTGGTAGGGTTACCTTTGGCCGACCTGATAGGAAAATGTCGTAACAAGGTAGAAATATATGGAAGTGGCGGGTTTACTTCTCTTTCTGATGATCAACTTACTAAACAATTAGATGGCTGGGTTTATAAGCAAAAAATACCACGAGTAAAAATAAAAGTTGGAAGCAATTGGGGAAAGTTGTGGCAAAGAGATATCCAAAGGGTTGAATTAGCTAGAGAATATATAGGAAATGATACTGAGCTTTTCGTAGATGCGAATGGTGCCTATAGTCGCAAGCAAGCTTTAAGGATGGCTCAAGAGTTTGAAAGATATGGAGTCAGTTGGTTTGAAGAGCCAGTTTCTTCAGATGACTTATCTGGTTTGAGACAAATTAAAGAATCCACTACAGCAGATGTAACAGCAGGAGAATATGGTTACTCATTAGTTTATTTTTCTAATATGGCCAATTCAGGCGCAGTTGATTGCTTACAAATTGATATAAGCCGATGTGGTGGAATTACCGAATGGATGAGAATCTCTGCTGTAGCTGCTGCAATAGGGTTAGAAGTGTCTGCTCATTGTGCTCCATCTTTGCATCTACATCCTGCTTGTGCTACTCAAAATATTAGACATATAGAGTATTTTGCAGATCATGTAAGGATAGAAAATATGCTTTTTGATGGAGTAGCACAACCTAAACCAGGAGGAGTTCTATCTCCTTTTTTTGAATCTATAGGAATGGGCCTAGAGCTTAAAGCTGAGGCAGAAAAGTTTAGAAAGGATTTCCATGGATGAATTAGGCGCTGTTGTAGTAACAGGTGCAAGTGCTGGGGTAGGTAGAGCTGCTGCAATTGCTTTTGCTAAAAAAGGCTATAAGGTTGCTTTAATAGCTAGAGGTAAAGCTGGCCTAGACGCAGCAGTTGAAGAAATAGAATCCAGTGGCGGCGTGGCTTTTGGAGTTGTTTGTGATGTGTCAAATACTGATCAGTTACAACAAAGTGCAGATTATATTGAAGAAAAATTAGGTCCTATACAAATCTGGGTCAATAATGCAATGGTTTCTGTATTTTCACCATTTAAAGAAATGGATTTAAAAGATTTTCACCATGTTACAGAAGTTAACTACCTAGGCTTTGTCAATGGAACAATGATTGCTTTGAAAAAGATGCTTGCACGTAACAAAGGTGTAATTGTTCAAGTTGGTTCTGCTCTTGCTTATAGAGGGATCCCTCTTCAATCAGCTTATTGTGGATCCAAACATGCTATTCAAGGCTTTAGTGAATCATTGAGATGTGAATTATTACATGAGGGAGCAAATGTATATGTAACGATGGTTCAAATGCCTGCTTTGAATACTCCTCAGTTTGATTGGGTGAAGTCTAAATTGTCACATAGCGCTCAGCCAGTCCCGCCCATTTATCAACCAGAAATAGCAGCCAAAGCAATTGTATGGGCAGGCGAGCATCCCAATAGGCATGAGTTACAAGTAGGTGCTACTACAGTTGCAACGATTTTGGGAAATAAAATCATGCCTGGAATTTTAGATCGTTATTTAGCCAAAACAGGATTTAAATCTCAACAAACTCATCACAACGTAGAATCCATTCAACCTAATAATTTATGGCATCCTTTAGACAATGATAAAGACTATGGAACACATGGAAGATTTGATAATAGATCTCACTCAAAGAGTCTTCAGCTATGGGCAAGTCTTCATAGGAAATCTTTAGTCTTTGCAATAGCTTCGGCTATGGCAATAGGGGTGAGTCAATTTGGTTTATCTAAAGTTGATTAGTTTTTATGACTAAGGCGAGAATAATATGGGGACTAGTACTGCTGATATTTCCAAAAGAAATTATTTATGAACTGGGAAGAGTGTCTCCAACTAAGACATGGATCAATATATTGCGAATTTTAGGCATTAGACATTTAATGCAATATTATGTGGTTGTTTTACACCATTTCGACCCTAGATATATTATAGGGGGGATCACTTTAGATTTTTCTCATTTGTTATCAGATGTGATTTTTATTTTTCTAAATAGATCAAGATCAACATTGGCAGTTATAGATTCTTTAGTTTCGGTTTTTTTTATTTTTGGGGATTATTTAGATTTCAAAAAGTATCGATACTATTTGTCAAAAAATATTAAGTAATAAATAAAAATTATAAATTTAATTTATTGAAATTATTTTCTAATACAGCTTTGTTGTGAATACAACTATCAAAAAAGATAGACTTTGTTTACTTGATTGAAAATAACTGTATCAATCATAGTTAGTTAAAAAGGATTCTAGATTGCTTAGTTATTTTCAAGCCATAATACTTGGTCTTCTTCAAGGTGTTACAGAGTTATTTCCAATATCGAGCCTTGGACACACAGTTTTGTTGCCAACTATTTTAGGGTGGCATTCAGTTGTTCAAGCTCAACAAGCTCGTCAGTCTTATTATTTGGCATTTGTTGTAGGTCTTCATGTAGCTACCGCTTTGGCATTGATAATTTTTTTTAGGAAAACTTGGATAAAAATAGTTGGTGGAATTTTAAACTCAGTAAAAACCAGGAAAATTGAAACTCCCTACCAACGTTTGGGATGGTTGTTGATACTGGGAACGATACCAGCAGGACTTGTTGGACTTATCTTTGAAAAATTATTTCGGTCTTTGTTCGCTCACCCTTTGGCAGCTGCAATTTTTTTGATGTTAAACGGGATAATTTTAATAATGGGTGAAAAAATGATTAGAAATGTCAAAGTATCTGCTTCTTTGGAAAATAATTCATCATCTGATACCGTTAAGATAAATTTATCAAAAATGAGCATTAAGCAGGCTTTATTTGTTGGTTCGGCTCAGATTCTAGCTCTTTTTGCAGGCATAAGTCGTTCCGGAGTAACTATGGTAGCTGGATTAAAAACAGGTCTTGATCACGAAGAAGCTGCTCAGTTTTCTTTTTTGTTAGCTACACCAATCATCTTAGCCGCAGGTGTATATAAGCTTCCATTGTTGTTTGGTCCAGCAGGAAAAAATATTATTGGACCTGTTGTAGTAGGAAGTTTGGTAGCTGGGGTTGCTGCATATCTTTCAGTAAAATTTTTAGTAGCTTATTTTGAGGATAAGAACTTAATTCCATTTGCTATTTATTCTTTAATTGCTGGAGCTTTGGCTTTTATCTATTTTGTTTAATCCTGATTCAACTAAGAGCAGTCAGAATGGACTCTTTTTTATTTTTTAATTAATGACTCAATAACTTAAATAAGTTGCCGATTGATATTTCACTTGAATCTTTTATTTAAAGAGAAAATGAATTGGAGGCGGCAGCTGTGCAAGCGTCGAAAAGAAGCAAGGCAACAGGGTCTAATGAATTAAATAAAGGATCACAAAATAAAAATTTACACAAATCTTTGTTTTCTTTTTCAAATCTTTCAATTCAGAAAAAAATAATTATAGCAATGATGTCTATAATGCTTACCACTACAGGGTTTGCCATTATGAGTATCAACCAATTGTCTGCTTTAAAAACCAGGGGACAAGCGCTTTATACAAATAATATTAAACCTTTAAATGACGTTACTGCTTTGGCTCATGAGTTTTCCCTAAATCGTTTATTGGTTTCTAATTTAGCGATTGCTCAGCCATCTAAAAAAAATTCTGCTTTGAAAGCCTTAGAAAAAAATAACAGTGCCTTAGCTCAAGCAGTACGAACTTTGGGTGCTTCTCACTTGAATTCAACTGCTTCTAGATATTTTTCTTCCTTTAAAAATAACTTGATTGGTTTTGACTCTATGAGGCAAAACCAACTAATTCCACTAGCCCTTCAAAATAACACATCCGGTTTTACAGCTGCTTTGAAGCAACAGGGAACTCTTTATACTACAAATATTACTAATGAGTTAATAGGTTTGCGCAAGGCATTGGTAAAGCGTTCTGCCCAAGATGCTGCATATGTGACTTCTAGCTATAACAATGCTGTATATATGACTTGGGTATTTGTTCTAGGTGCAGCAGCGTTGGCAATAGCTTTATCGCTGCTTGTCTCTAAGCGTATATCTAAATCCTTACAACAAATTGCAGAACTTTTAAATTCTTCTGACGCTCATGATGTTTCTATAAGATTTGATATACAAAGCCAAGATGAATCAGGGATGATTTCTCAAGCTATGAATGAGCATTTTAGTGCCACAGCTTCTGCTATATCGCTTATAAGCCATAGCTCAGAAAAATTATCATCTTCTTCTGAAAATCTTGGGTCCTTGAGTGAACAGATGCAATCAGACGCAGAAGAAACTTCAAGCAAAATTATCACTGTTGTATCTGCTACAGAACAAGTCAGTAGCAATGTAAATACAGTTGCAGCAGGTATAGAGGAAATGAGTGCAACAATCAAAGAAATAGCTAAGAATGCTTCAAATGCTGCCCACATTGCTGGAGAGGCAGTTGGGGTTGCTGATAACACGAATCAAACAGTTTCTAAATTGGGAGAATCTAGTTTAGAAATAGGCAATGTAGTCAAAGTAATTACTTCAATAGCAGCTCAGACTAATCTTTTGGCCCTTAATGCAACAATTGAAGCCGCTAGGGCGGGAGAAGCGGGTAAAGGTTTTGCAGTAGTTGCAAATGAAGTAAAAGAACTCGCTAAAGAAACAGCTAAGGCAACTGAAGACATAGCTCAAAGAGTAGAAGCCATACAAGAAGATACCCAAGGAGCTGTAGATGCTATTGAAAAAGTTAGCAATATTATTGACCAAATAAATGATATGCAAAATACAATTGCCTCAGCTGTTGAAGAACAAACAGTTACAACAAATGAAATATCTAGAAATATCAACGAAGCCGCAAAAGCAAGTAATCATATAGCCAATAATATTTCTGTCGTAGCCCAAGCTGCTCAAAGAACAGCACAAGGAGCAGCTTCTACTCAGGTTTCTGTTACTGATTTGAAAAACGTAGTTATTGGCATGCAAAAACTTGTATCTAGTTTTACCTTAGGAGATCTCTACAAAGATCTTTCTGTACTAGCTAACAAAAATGAACTTTTAGTTCCTATACCACCTGGAAAATTTTTAGAAAATCAAAGGAAAAAGCAACAAGATCCTATTAATCGTTTTGGATTGGCCAAACAACAATCTCCAGATTCACAAATTGTCTCCAAGGTAAGCAGATAAGAAGTGAAAGTACTAGTAGTAGATGATTCCAAAGCCATGAGATCTATAATTGGTCGAATCTTAAAAGATTTTGATTTTGAAATAATCCAGGCCGAACATGGGCTAGATGCTTTAGAAAAATTACGTTCTATGGGACGTCCTGACTTGGTATTAGTGGATTGGAACATGCCTCAAATGGATGGTTTGGAGTTGGTAGAAGCTATAAGGCAAGTCCCATTTTTTGATTCGGTTCGAATTATGATGATAACTACAGAATCTGACATCAAACAAATGGCAAAAGCTCTAGAAGCAGGCGCTGATGAATATCTTTTGAAACCTTTTGACAGGGAAGCTTTTTTGGAAAAATTAATTCTGTTGGGGGTTGAGCCAGTATGTCTTTGATAAGAGTTATGGTAGTTGATGACTCAGTTGTAGTACGAAAAATAGTTACTCAGGTTATCAATAATACTCAAGATATGGAAGTGGTTGGGTCTGCTGCAAATGGGAAAATTGCTCTAACTAAGATAGCTCAACTCAACCCAGATATTCTAACTCTAGATGTTGAAATGCCAGAAATGGATGGCTTGGAGACAATACGAGAGATAAGAAAAACCTATCTAAAGCTTCCGGTGGTTATGTTTTCTACCCTAACAGAAAAAGGTGGACTTATTACCTTGGAAGCCTTATCTGCTGGTGCAAGTGATTATGCTACTAAACCTACTCAGACTCATGGACTAAAAGAAGCAATGGAACACATTTCTACCGATTTAGTTCCTAAACTGAGAGCATTAGTCAAACATTCCAAAAATGTTGATCTACAACGAACAAATATTGTGGCATCTAAGATCTTTAAACCAGAAAAAGATCAATCTTTTAGACCAATTGGTAAAGACGCAAGTGAAGGTTTTGAACCCTTACTAGGTGGTTCTGATTCAATTAGGTTGGCTCCAAAGTATCTTCCTACTCCCAGTATAAACATAATAGCCATAGGGGTCTCTACGGGAGGGCCTAATGCACTTGGGGAACTATTGCCAAAGTTGCCTAAAGACTTTGAAATTCCAATAGTGATTGTCCAACATATGCCTCCTATGTTTACTCGTCTTTTAGCAGAGCGACTAGATAAAAAATGTGAATTAGAAATTCGTGAGGCACAAGCTGGCATCAGCATAAAGCCTGGAAGAATTCTAATTGCTCCAGGTGGTCTCCATTTAGGTCTTAAATCAGTTGGATCTCAAGTTCAAACAGTACTTTTGGAATCTCCTCCTGAAAATTCATGCCGACCCTCAGTTGATGTTTTGTTTCGTTCTGTAGCAGCTCTATATGGTCAAAATTCTCTTGGAGTGGTTTTGACTGGTATGGGTCAAGATGGTTTGCGAGGAGCTAGAAATATTTATGAAGCAGGTGGAATGGTACTAGCTCAAGACGCAGAAACTTCTGTCGTTTGGGGTATGCCTGGATATGTTGCTAAAGCTGGGATTGCATGTGGTGTTATGTCGCTTGAAAATATTGCTAAAGAACTCATTAAATTATCCAGTGAAAAATCTAAATTAGGTCTTGCTTTATGACATTGACATCTCAAGATTTTAATTATGTGCGGGAATTGGTAAATAAAAATTCAGCAATAGTTTTAGAAGATGGCAAGGAATATCTTGTTGAATCTAGACTGGCACCTTTGCTCCGTCAATTGGGTGCAAGTTCTATAGCTGAATTAGTAAAAATATTAAAACAAGCAAGAACATCTTCTTTGCATACAAATGTAGTAGAGGCTTTGACTACCAATGAAACCTCATTTTTTAGAGACAAATCTCCTTTTGATGCCCTAGAAAGTGACATTATCCCTAATTTGATCAAATCCAATGAACTTACTCGCACTTTGAAAATTTGGAGTGCTGCTTGTTCTTCTGGACAAGAAGCTTATAGTATAGCTTTGCTTTTGAGGGAGAAATTTCCTATTTTGGCTGATTGGAAATTAACTATATTAGGTACCGATATAAATACGGAGATATTGGCAAGAGCCAAAGGTGGTATTTTCACTCAGTTAGAAGTAAGCCGAGGCCTTCCTGCTGCTTACTTAGTTAAATACTTCAAAAAAATTGGAAGAGAATGGCAGCTACAAGATTCTATCCGTACTCAAGTTGAGTTTAAAACCATGAACTTAGCTCAAACTTGGACTCTGGCAGAAAAGTTTGATGTTGTTTTTTTGCGCAACGTTTTAATTTATTTTTCTAACGAAACAAAAAGACAAATATTAGCTCAACTTAAAAATCACTTGCGTCGAGATGGATGGTTATTTTTGGGTTCGGCGGAAACTCCTATAATGCTTGATCATGCTTATGAAAGAGTAAAAATGGGCTCTGCATCATGTTATAGATTGGTTAACAAAATTGGGGAAAAATGATACTCAACGAAAATGATCTCAAAGATCAAATTATTCAGATTGCTTTTGATGTATGGATATCTTTAGGAGATGATATAGCTATTAGCAAAGCAAAAACTTATGAAGGCAATACTATATCTGGTTCTATTCATATAAGTGGGAGCTGGAATGGAGCAGTAGTATTACGTTCTACATATACCTTGGCTCAAAAAACTACCGCCTCTATGTTTGGAATTGAAATAGAAGATATCTCTGAAGAAGAAGTATCTGATGCTATGGGCGAGTTAGTAAATATGGTAGGAGGTAACATAAAGTCAATATTGCCGGAGCCAACAGCTTTGTCATTACCCACGGTTAGCCAAGGGATCAAATCTAAATTATACATTCCCGATACAGAATTATTGACTTGTGTTGATTTTGATTCTAGTGGAGATTATTTTAGTATTTTCTTATTGAAAAAACGCTAAGATTGAAATTTATACCTAAACTGCGTTTTCTACTTGCTGTCCATATTCGACACTCACGATTTTTCTATGTCTCAATTGGTCAATAAAAATATGACCTAACAATAGGGGTTGGTATCCATTAGTGTTGATGGCCCCTTTAGGGTAAAACCATGCTTTGTTCATACAAGTGCGAAAGTCAGGATTAGAACTGGGATTTTATAATAATTTAATTAATAAAGCTGTTACAACTTAGATGTGAGTTTGTAATAAATAATGTGTATCTTTTGTATATTATTGGCCTTGATTGTAAGGAAATTTATTATTTAAACTTTATTTTAATTTAAAAGTTTTTTGTTTAAAATATTTAGCCAAAAGCTCCCTAGTATTGGTTGCAAACATAACACATGTAGAGTTCCACCTTAGGAGATTTCAAAATGGAACAATCCAATCTTGATCGTCGTGAGGACTATGCTTTGCGATATGTACCCCAAAGTTTTCGTCTTTGGCATTGGTCTAGTATTTTTAATGTTCTAATTGGTGTTTCAACAGCTATGTTCTTTTTATCTTGGGGCAGTGAGCTGACATTAAAATATGGAACCATACCTACTATTTGGGGAATGGTTTTTGGGGTTGTATTTATTGGTTCCGTTGGTTTTTTCTTTAGCTGGATTGGCTCTAAAACTGGTTTAGATAGTGATCTAATTACTCGTGGTAGTGGCTATGGATTTATGGGTTCTGCTATTGCATCTATTATTTATAGCTTTAATTATGTTATGTTCTTTGCATTTGAAGGATCCATATTGGTTGGAGCTCTACATACTACCTTGCCTCATATTTCCTCCCTAGTATGGGAAATTATAATTGGTATTGGTTTTATTATCTTAGCCACTTGGGGTATGAAATTCCTAAATTGGCTTATGTGGATTACTTTGCCTATTTATCTAATAGCTGTAGCGATAGTTTGGTATCATGCTAGCCACGTCCCTAGGCCCATTCCATGGCTTAGTTATCATCCATCAACTGCTGCTTCTACTACAGCAGGGCCAGTTTTGCTTCAACTAGCAGCTACAGTATTTGCCCTTATTAGTATGGGCACCCAAGGGGCCGACTTGGGACGTTTTGTTCGTTCCAAAGATAGAACAATAGGTTCTTTTTTCAATGGTTATGTAGTGATGATAATAACTTTTTTAGGAGTGGTACTGCTTGGTTCTTATTTTGGACTAGAGCTTCATCAAAGTAATCCAGGGATTTATTTCACCTCTATTTTAGGAACAGGTGGGGTTCTTATTGTCTTGATTACCCAAGTTAGAATTAATTCCATCAATGTATATAGTGGTTCACTTGCATATGCAAACTTCTTTTCGCGAGTTTTTCACTTTACTCCCGGACGCCAATGGTGGGGAATATTGACTGCTATTTTTGGAACGATTTTAATGATGGGGAACATATTTGCTCATATGCTTCAAATCCTTACATTCGAAGGTGTTTTTATCATTGCTTGGGCTATGTCTGTTATCTCAGATACTTTGTTCAATAAATGGCTTTTGAAACTTAGTCCTGCTGGATATGAATACAAAAGAGCTTTTTTGCCACAATTTAATATAGTTGGAATTGGATCTTTGATTATTGCTTTGATTATTTCAGTTCCGCTTGCTTTTGGAGCAGCAGGTCCAAAAGGTCAAACCTTTGCTCCTTTTGTATCTGCAACTTTGGGTCTGTTTCTTCCTCCAATCATAGCCATGATTTCCCGTGGTAGCTCATATAGGATCCAAAGTACTGCCCAGTTAGAACCTGGTCATATGTCTTTATTGCCTTGTAGCAAATGTAGTGATCAATTTGAATCAACGGACATGGTAGAGTGTCCTTTTCATCAAGCAACACTATGTTCAGTATGTTGTGCTTCAGAAGGACATTGTCATGACATGTGCAAGGACGAGCCTAGACAGCTAAATAATTCATCCCAAAGTTCTAATTCTCCAAATACCGTATCTCCAATAGAAAAATAATAACTAACACAATGGATCCTAGTCAGCTTCGCTCTAAAATTAGAACAAAATTTTGGACTGGGCCAACGAGTGGTACATGCAAAGGATATTTACAAGCCAACCTAGTAATTTTGCCTCAACTTTGGATGAATGAATTTTTGCAATATTGTCATTTGAACAGCCAACCTTTGCCTGTGCTGGGCCATGGAAAGGTAGGAGATCCTAGGGTGGATATCTTGGCCAAAGATTCAGACATACGTCATGACGTAGCAAAATATTGGGTATATAGAAATGGCATATTAGAACAAACAGCTCTAGATATACAAAACCTATGGGAAGATGATTGGGTTTGGGCATTATTAGGATGTAGCTTTAGTACTGAAATAGTTTTAGAAAATGCTGGAATTCATCTATGGCATTTAGAACATGGAAAAAATGTTCCTATGTATAGAACCAAACTAGAAACTACACCAACTCCTAGATGGTCAGGCGAACTTGTGGTATCTATGAGGTGGATCAATACCGAACAAGTAAGTTTAGCTAAATCGATTACTAGCCAGTTTCCACTTGCCCATGGTGCTCCTGTGGCTATAGGATTTTCCAATTCCCTTGGGATAGACAATATAGCACGTCCTGAATGGGGAGATTTTTATAAACCTCCAATAGATGATGTTGTACCTATTTTTTGGGCTTGCGGTGTAACCTCTCAATCCGCCATTATACGTTCGCGTCCTCCTATTGCCATAACCCATGCTCCTGGTCATATGTTTGTTAGTGACTGGCCTGTAGATAAAATTTGTAATCTAACAACTATTGAGTAGGGGCTATGAAAAGTTGGACAGTGTTTCAAATGGGAGATAGTGGAGTCCTCATTGAACTTGGCACTATAATGGACCCAGACATTAATGACAAAGTCCACCTCCTTGCAAGATATATAAAAACTACCTTATCGTCGGTAATTGATGTAATTAGTGGCTACAGTACTGTTCTTGTAATTTTTCAACCGGATATAGAATCACTAGATTGGGATCAATTAGTCCAACAAGCTCTAATTACAACAAAAAATGATCAATCTACAGTGCGTCATGTTACTATTCCGGTTCTATATGGTGGAAAATATGGACCAGATCTCCAAGAAGTTGGGCTATATAATAATATAGACGCCGAAACTGTAGTCGAATTACATTCGCGACGTTATTATCGTGTTTATTGTTTAGGGTTTTCCCCTGGGTTTCCTTTTCTGGGTCAAGTTCATGCTGCTATAAAGACCCCTCGTAAAGCCACTCCTCGGTCTCGAGTTCCAGCAGGATCTGTTGGTATTGCCGAACAGCAAAGCGGTATTTATGTACTAGAAACACCTGGGGGATGGCAAATTGTTGGTCGGACTCCTTTGAGTCTATTCCGACCTCATCTTGCTCAACCTATTCCATATAAACCATCTGATTTGATACAATTTCAACCAATTAACGAATCTACTTATTTCGAAATTCTACATGATAAATCTCTTCAAGTAGATGAGTGGCCAGATTGGTTATGGGAAGGAGGAATTGGATGATAAGGATTTTGCATCCAGGTTCTCAAAGCATAATTCAAGATTTAGGCCGATATGGGTATCAATCATTAGGATTTTCCTCTGGAGGACCAGCAGACCGTTTTGCTCATAGCTGGGCTAATCTTTTAGTAGGAAATAACCCCCAAGCAGCTACAATTGAAATGATATTACAACCAGGGGAGTTTTACTTTGAACAAGATACTTGGGCTTCTGTAACAGGTGCTGTTGAATCGGTATGGGTAGGCGATGACCTTTTACCTTCTTGGAGTGGATTTTGGGTAGAACAAGGAAGCATAGTTCGCCTAAATAAATTTTATGGTATCTATGCCTATCTTGGTATACAAGGTGGGATAGCTGTCGAGCCAGTGATGGGAAGCCGTAGCACTGATCTTGTGGCAGGAATTGGCGGCTTCTTTGGACGTCGACTGGAAAAAGGAGATAATATTCCAGTTTTGCCAACCGCACTCAAAAAAGATTGGCCCTATGACGAGATACGTTTGGTTGATGCAGTCCCAAAGGATAATCTTAGTCCTATTCGAGTTTTACCTGGCCCTCGTAAAGATCTACTAAAAGATCACACATGGAAAGGATTCCTTAGTCAAGATTTTATTATTGGGCTAGACAGCAATCGAATGGGAATACGGTTAAAAACTCATCCTGTCTTGTCGCCAATTCCTCCTCCAGTTCTTTCTGAAGGTATGATGCCTGGAGCTATTGAACTTACTCCTGAAGGCTCTCTTTTACTCCTGCTTTCTTCTAGGGGAACTTTAGGAGGATATCCTGTAATTGCAATAGTAATTTCAGTTGATCTCAATCGAGTAGCACAACGCCAACTTGGAACTGCGATCAAATTTAAACTTACCTCAGTTGAACAAGCAAGAAAACTTTGGCAAGCCGAGAAGGATTTCATTTGTGAAAAAAGAATTATTTGGCATAAGCGTTATAGAAAAGGGCATCCAAAAGATAGCCGTTTTGTTTGTTTTCATCTATATAGTCACTTCTAAATGACTATCTTTCAACCTTATATTTAAGAAAGTATCTTAAAAATGACAACAAATATAATTGACATCAACTGCGACATGGGAGAAAGCTTTGGGGTATACAAAATTGGAAATGACGAAGCTATTATGCCCTACATATCATCGGCAAATATAGCTTGTGGATTTCATGCAGGAGATCCAATCGTAATGCAAAAAACGGTAGCTTTGGCTAAAAATTATGGCGTTAAAGTGGGTGCCCATCCGGGTTTTGCTGATCTAGTTGGTTTTGGCAGAAGAAATATTTCCACTACATATAAAGAAGCCTATAGCGATGTCTTGTATCAAATAGGTAGCCTGTTTGCTTTTACACAAAGTCAAAACTTATCGATGCAACATGTAAAACCTCATGGTCAATTGAATAATCTAGCTGTAAAAGATAAGGACTTGGCTCAAGCAATCGTTGATGCAGTTTGGGATTTTGATCCGCAATTAATTTTTATTTCCTATGGTGGAGAATTGACTAAAGCTGCTCTCAATAAAGGATTAAAGGTAGCAAACGAAGTCTATGCCGATCGCGAATACCTTGGAAATGGTCAACTAGTCCCACGGTCCTCTCCACATGCGGTTATAACTGATATTGACCGCATTGTATCTCGAGCAATAACTATGGTACAAGAACAAAAAATTCAAACTATTGAAGGAGAGTTAGTTGCAGTAGATATACAAACTATTTGTATTCATGGAGACACACCTGGCGCTCATAAAGTTGCCAAAACATTGCGGAATGGATTCAATGAGGCAAATATTGCTGTTAAACCTCTAATTGAAAACCAATTTTAGAAGGTCAATCCCAAGCAGAAGCAATCTATATGCTAAGAAAGCTTGCAAACCGATTAGTTTCCATAAAACCAGAGACATTAAAAACTAAAAGATTCAACTTCTTTTACTAATAATAATTTAATCAGCTAAAAACTTAAAATCTAACTTTTATCAGTTACTGAAATAGGGATCATTTAACAAATCATAATCTTTTGATTTTATAGACGATATTCATCATTAGTTATTTCTCCCCTAATAGCTTCACCTTTCAAGTAAGAAGCTACATTTAGAGCCGCTTGAGAAGTGGCATAGGCAATGGAATCCTTTACTATAGCTGAATTGTGAGGGGATCCTAATACATTATCTAGACTAAGGAAGGGAAATTCTAATTCGAATTTTTGTTGTTGGAAGGGTTCTATCCACCAAGTATCAATGCCTACTTTGAAATTCGGATGATTTTTAAGATGGTTAAATAAATCTTGTTGATTAATTATAGCGGCTCTTGCAACATTGATAAAAATTGCATCATCTTTCATTGCTTGAAGTTCTTTTGCTCCAATAAGGTTCTTTGTCACTTTTGTCAAAGGAAGAGCCATCACGATAATGTCATTTTGGGACAAGGCGGCTAGGAGTTGGTTTAGAGGAAATATTTGATCTAAAAATTCCAACTCAGACTTACCTGTTCTATTTATTCCTGAAACTTTGATACCTATTTGAGAAAAAAGCCGAGCGGTAGCCGTACCTATTCCGCCCATGCCGATA
>JAJYPT010000045.1 GCA_021795135.1 Actinomycetes bacterium | reverse complement strand
TATTTTTAGATTTATTTATTGTGCTGGACCAGCAGCTAGTTTTACAGTTGCATTATGAGTATTGCCAGAAGGTCCTACCCACTTTATTGGAACCCTTTGTCCTGGACTTAGCTTTGAAATTGCTGCAGTCAAAGATGAAGGAGAGGTAATAGTTTGATGATTGAATGAAGTAATTACGTCTCCTGATGACAATCCAATTGACGCAGCAGGTGTTCCATTCAAAACATTGCCTATATAGGCTCCAGAAGTAGTAGGTATATTATTAGCAAAGCCATATGGATTATTGGAATTAGCTGCTTGAGGGCTCATTATTTCAACTCCTAAGAAAGCAGGTACTCCAATTTTTATCTGGCTTGTATTTTGACCTTTGCGTATTTGGTTTACTATATTTACCGCTCTATTGATTGGTATGGCAAAACCAATATTTGAACCTGGCTGAGAAGAAGTTCCAGTAGCAGCTGCTGTATTCATTCCAATAACTTGACCAGAAGAATTGAGTAGGGGTCCTCCTGAATTACCAGGGTTAATAGGTGCATCTGTTTGAATCATACCCTTTAGATGTTCAGAAGTATATCCATTTGCTGCAGTGATTGACCTATTGAGAGCTGAAATAGTACCAGCTGTTACAGTTGGTGAGCCTGGTAAATTCAAAGCGTTTCCAATTGCTACAACCCGTTGACCCACTCTTACGTTGGAAGAGTTTCCTAGTTTTACTGTTGGTAGTCCAGAAACTCCTTTGATTTGTATCAAAGCCACATCATCAGCTAAATCAGTACCAATCACTTTAGCCTTATAGACAGGACCCTTACCATCAATTTTGACTGTCAGATTTGTAGCACCTTCTACCACATGATTATTAGTCAATACTTCTCCAGAAGAGGTAATAATCATGCCTGTTCCTGCTGCGGTTCCACCTTGATATCCAAGGGTAGATGTTATATCTACAACAGAAGGATCTACTTTGGCTGCAATAGCTGAAATATTGAATTTTGAGCCAGAGTTGTTTATAGTTACTGTATGGCTTGGGGGTCTCGAACTAGTTGAAAAATTAGTAGCATTTTGATGGTTGAGAGCAAAAGAAACCCCTATAAAGGCACCCACTCCACCAGCAATGGTAGCAATTCCTACTAATGCTACAGCTGTTATTTTCTTATAGCTTTTAGAAGGTGAAAAATTATTAGTGCTAGTGTCTGAGCCTTGAGGATTGGAGTTTGTTTGAGACTCCTTATCCGAAGATAAGAAAATTTCTTGAGTGTTGTTATCTTCGGGATTTATGTTCTGGTTGTTGTCTTTGTAGTCTGTCATTTTTGGACCTGGTTTAGAAGAGAGATTTTATTATCGGTATTTAGATAAAGCCAAAAGCTTTTATCTTTGATGCTTTTACCTCTGATAGTTTTCATTCTCACTCCTTTTCTAACCACTCCTTTTCGCTGGGGATATTTAAATACTTCCCTCTTTTCCTGAGAGTTATCTGTGAAAAAGCTTAATTGTTTCGTAAATATCTTTTAATAATTGTCAAATAGGCTAGAAGAAGTAGCTTTTTATAATATTTCTAACGTTTAATTTTTTTTAACATTTTAGGAGTGTTTTTATTTCTAGCTAGGCAATTAATAATCTCAGACCTAACTAGAAATAAGGTTATCTAAAATTGAAGTGGGAAATTATTTGTTTTCACATTCTTGGTTTTCAATATCTTTTAGTTGTTCTATTCTTGGAATGTGTCTACCGCCTTCAAAAGGAGTTGAAAAGAAAACCTCCACTATAGCCAAAGCTAGTCCTTGTCCTACTATCCTGCCTCCCATAGATAAAACGTTTGCATCATTGTGAGATCTTGCCAAACGAGCTGTAAATTCATCCATACACAGAGCTGCTCTAATGCCGCGTACTTTATTTGCCGCTATTGCCTCTCCTTGGCCGCTACCGCCTAGAACTATTCC
Source organism: Actinomycetes bacterium (assembly GCA_021795135.1). GTDB lineage: Bacteria > Actinomycetota > Acidimicrobiia > Acidimicrobiales > JAJYPT01 > JAJYPT01. The sequence continues at coordinate 8,717 of JAJYPT010000045.1, read as the reverse complement.
TGCTTGAGCATTGCCCTTAGCTACTTCCCGAGCCGCTGCTGCACAAATTGGAGGATAATCAACAGGAGTTTCATCGTTGGTTCCTAGATCTAAAATGTCGTGGTTTTTTTGACGTAAATAATCAATAATTACAACTTTTAGACGGTATCCAGCGTGATCACTAGCTACAGCAATTTTCATAATAAAAGGATTCCTCAATTTAGGGGGTTGCCTAGAACAACCTTGTCGTTATTTAGTTGTCCTAAGTTTATCAAATACTATAACTTGTCAGCTTTGTAGTTTTGATCATAAAGCTTTTGGATAATATATGCCCATATGAGTCAAAAAAGCATTTTTTCTAAAATAATGATCTAATTTTTTACTCTGCTAGATCTGCTAGATCTGCTAGATCTGCTAGATCTGCTAGATCTGCTAGATCTGCTAGTTGCTATTAAAGTTAGATCTAATGGTGGTTGTATAAATTTTTTTTACAATATATAAATACGTACTTATGACCAAGATATATAATATTTTTCAATATTGTGAATGAATTCATTCACAATTAAGAGTGAATTCATTCACAAATGGGAAAGCTTTTAACCAAATAGATAGTGGGGAATTCTATTGGTCAAATTAGCAAAAAAGGTTATCGTTTATAGGGGCAATTTATTATGATGTCTCCAGATGTTCCTACTCGCAAAATAGAATTGCATTTAAAACTAGAAGAACCAGTGGTGAGAAAAGCGCGTAGGTTTGTACAAGATGTTATTGCTGACTGGAAGATTGATGTAGAGTTGGACTCGATTCAATTAATTACAAGTGAATTAGTTACCAACTCCCTTCGATATGCCCCTTCTCCTATTGAGTTAGAAGTATCTTTATTCCAAGACAATTTGAGAGTATCTGTCTGGGATTCTAGTCCACGTCTTCCTGTAAAATTAAATGTTTCCCCAGGGGCCTTAGGAGGCAGAGGATTAGAAATTGTAGATGTTTTATCTTCTAATTGGGGAAGTATAAGAAAAGGATCTGGCAAGCAAGTGTGGGCTGAGGTACCCCTGATCCCTTTTGGCTATTCAAACCAGAGCAATAATAATAAAGATGATACATTTAACCAAAAGTTCAAGGCATCATCTTTATAATATCATTTGATATTTCTAATAAATCAGCTCCTGTTACAGCTGCTGAACTAGCGATTTGTCTTTCTTGTTCTGTTGAATGAGAGATTTCAGACATCACCAAGGCAAAGGGCCACCCTAGAGCTTTAGCTAGAGCTCCATCGGTAGTTGGTCTATCTCCAACGACTATACCTTTTTCCCCAAAGCGCTGTTTTATAAATTCCACAGTAGGCATATGTGGCTTACCAGTTACTTCGGGCACACAATCACAAGCTGTTGAGATAGAAGCTATCAAAGAACCATTGCCAGGCATGGGTCCTTCAGGACTAGGAAGTGTAGGGTCTGAATTTGTAGCTATAAAACGTGCACCTTGGGCTATTGCTCGCATTGCAAATGTTATTGATTTGAATCCAAAATCTTTATGCCATCCAACTACTACTGCTTGGCAATCGGTCTCATCTGTCAATTCAAATCCTTCATTGACTATAGCTTCTGTTAGCCCCTCAGCACCAAGGGCTGCTACTTTTGCTCCAGGAGGTAACAATTTAGTTAGGTAATTAGCCGCTATGACAGAACTAGTTATTATTTGTTCTGGGGTTGCTTCTATGTTTGCTCTTTTTAGTTTTTCTATGTAGCTAGAAACTGTCAAAGAAGAGTTATTTGTTAAAAAAACCACATCAAGTCCACCTTGTCGTAGTTTTTCAACTCCTTTAGATCCAGCTGGAATGGGTTGATTTGATAGCCAGATAACACCATCTAAATCACAAAGTACTACACCTTTTTTGGACAATTTTATGTCTTTCAATTTGTTAGTTTAAAATTTAAAAGCTTTTTCATACAATCAAGATTGATAAAGTTGGGATTTATGCCCAAAGGATCGTATAAAACGCTAACTTTGTTTAGCATATCTCCAAATCCATCTACAACTAGATCTGCTTGAGTAAGATTTTCTTTAATTGTATAAAAATTTGCTACTGCTATGGTCGACAATTGCACAGCTTTGGATGCTTGTATCCCTATTGCAGAATCTTCGATAACAATAATTTGATCAATTGAAAGATCAAGGAGTTGTTTTACTTGTCTATAGACTTGAGGATCAGGTTTTGTCTGTTTTACATCTTGACCGGTGACAATTACTTTAAAGTCAATTGATTTGAATTCTTTAGCTAAAAGTTCTTCGACCCAACTTCTACTACCTGTAGTTGCTATAGCTAGGTCAATCCCGTTATTTTGGAGTTCTTCTAGAAGTCTTAGAACCCCAAAACGAGCCTTGATTGAACCTTTGGAAACTAAATCTTGAAATATTTCAGTTTTTTTATTATGTAGGTCGATTATGAGATTTTCATAATCTTTTTGATCAAAACCAGAATTGGCTTGGTGGCTAAGAAAAGCTCTTAGACGAGATTTCCCTCCGCTGATTCCAAGCCAATAACCATATTGTTCTTCATCCCAATAAAAAGGAAGATCAAATTCTTCGAATGCTAAATTAAAAGCAATTCGGTGCCCATCGCGTTCACTATCAACTAAAGTTCCATCGACATCGAAAACGACAGCCTTTGGAAAATCTCCAGGCACGTTTTTTAAATTAGATCTCGTGTCTGGCTAAAAGCATATGGTAAAGGATAATAAGTTGGGTCAAAGCAAGAGGTTCGCTTCTGCTAATGCCATCGATCAATCCTAAACTTTCTGGAATTGGTTCTTTTACTCTCAAGCTATCCCAAACTGCTTCTTCAACTTTTCGAGTTAGTTCTCTATTTGCATATCCATGTATGTGTAAAGCATCTACAGGTTTAGCATCATCATCGCGAGCTAATTTGATATGCAATGCCTCTCTTGTATTATCGCTTAATACTGAAGTTAGATCAGGGTGAGGAATAGTTGGTCGAAGCAATAAAGTAGCACTTAGTGGTTCGTTTTCTACGTCATCTCTTCCCTCAATTGGAGAAAAACGTACTACCATATCAGCAAATTTTCTTTGAACCCTGATAAAAGCAGCTGATTCAGGCTCTCTTCTTTCTAAATCTGCCATTACTTGTTCTTTTGTATAACCACGTTTGGATGTGTCTCTTTTTACCTTCCAAGCATAACGAATTGGCTCAGGAGGATCTAGGTATACACTTACATCAAAACATGCTCTAGAGAGTTTGGTACTTAGAGGTAATAAACCTTCTATAATGACAAACTCTTTTGGCTCAACCAAAACTGGACGATCTAAAGTCCCATTTACATGATTGTATACAGGTTTTAAAATTGGTTGACCCAATGCTAGGAGCTGGAGATGTTGTTCCATTATCTCCATGTAGTTACATTCAGGATTTAAAGGGGTAAAGGGAAGGTTTTTTCTTTCTTGACGATCAAATTTATGGTAGTCATCTACACAGACCGAAGTAATTCTGTCAGAACCCAAAGCTTCAACTAAGCCTTTTGTCAAGGTTGTTTTTCCAGCAGCGCTATCGCCAGCAATTGCTAACATTGTTGGTCGGGGAGAGCGTTCAGTGCTCTTCCATGATTTTTGTATTGAAACTTGTTTATCAGGCATTCAATTTCCTTTTAAAAAGATGGGCGATATCGCCAGGACAAAATTACTGTAAATAAAATGTAGTTTGTGTAGCAAGGATTAGGATGGGAGATATTTATTTCCCATCCTAAAAAATAAAATTAATAAAATTTTATTTTTTAGGATGAACCTCTTGAACAAATAAACCCCGATGTTGTGGTGTTAGCATCCAAGAAGAAGTTTTCCATTCTTTTTCTTTTTGCTCTGGACTGGGCAGAAAGATACTGTTTGTAACCCCAGTGGCCAAAAAACAACAATTGGGACTTTTTACTAAATCTTTTAGAAAAAGAACCCTATCTTTATCAGGATCGTCTTTTATCATTTCGATCTCATCTTCGCTCTGAGGTGCTAACTTAGCTTGCATGTCTCCTTCTAACAGTTGAACAGAACAAGCTGTTATAACACCTTCAGGAGCTCCACCTATCCCCATAGACATATCTACGCCACCATTTGGTAGCAAACACCTAAGTGCACCCATAACATCTCCGTCTGGAAGAGCTAATACAGAAGCCCCACAATCTCGGATTTGTTTTATGAGTTCTTGGTGCCTTGGTTTGTCTAGAACCATAACTACAATTTCTTCAACTGGTTTTGCTAAAGCATTTGCAACTGATTTTATATTTTGCTCTACACTTGCGTTAATGTCAATTGATCCTGCTGCTTTTTTTCCAACAACTATTTTATTCATGTAATAAGCAGATGTTGACCAGAGAGAATCTTTTGGGGCTGCTGCCATAACAGCTATTGCACCTTCTGTACCTTGGGCACAATAATTAGTTCCTTCAAGAGGATCTACAGCAATGTCATACTCTGGGCCATTGCCCAGTCCTACCTCTTCGCCTACAAATAACATTGGAGCTTTGTCTTTTTCACCTTCTCCAATTACAACTCTACCTGTTCCAGGCGCGTCAGATAAGGTACTACGCAAAGCTGCAACTGCTGCACCATCGGCTGCTTTACGATCTCCTTTTCCTACCCATGGAAGACAAGCCAAAGCAGCTTGTTGGGTTCCTTTTAGCAAGAAAGAAGCTAATCCTTCTATATCAAGTTGACTTGGAATTGACATTTTTCTACTTTCTGTTTTGGTGGTTGTCTTTTAGTTGTTTTTAGCTGCTATTGCTTTTGAACGTAGATCCGACACAGCATGTTCTAACCCTTTGGGATCTTTAAATAAAGCAGTTCCTGCCACTAACACATTTGCACCAGCTTTAGCGGCTCCAGCTATTGTATTGGGACCTATACCACCATCTACTTCAAGTTCTATAACATGGTCGGTTGCTCTTATGAGTTTTGCTGCTTCTTCTATCTTTTTTTCCATAGTCGAAATGTAAGCTTGTCCACCAAAGCCAGGATTTACAGTCATTATAAGAATTAGATCTACCAAATCTAACACATGACGAATAACTTCTAGAGGGGTCGATGGATTTAATGCTACTCCAGTTTTGGCTCCAGCATCTCTAATGGTTTTTAGAGTCTTATGGAGGTGAGGGGCCGTCTCTACATGCACGATAATTAGTTCACAACCAGCATCAATATAATTGGTTAATAATAAATCGGGATTTTGGACCATTAGATGAGCCTCGAAGGCAACAGAAGTGGATTTTCTACACGCTGCTATAACATCAGGACCAAAAGTTAGATTTGGAACGAAATGTCCATCCATTACATCCCACTGCACCCTATCTACGCCGGCTTTTTCCAAGGCTAAGAGATCTTCTCCGAGCTTTGAAAAATCAGCAGGCAAGACTGAAGGTACGATACTGATTTTAGAAGACTCCATTTATTAATCGTCCTTAATTTTTTATTTCGCTTAGGATAGTTACCAATACAATATACGAAGTTATGCTTTTATTGCATCCCCCATATAGGGGAACTAACAAAAACTTAATTTAGTATTCATTTACATCAAAGGGTTCAAATGCCTTTAAAGTTATTTTTAGTTGATGATCATGAAGTAATCCTAGATGGGATAACTGCAATGTTGAGGAGACATAGTCAAAAAGTTGAGATAGTAGGTGTAGCATCTAGATCTGAAGAAGCAACAAATCTTGTTTCTAAGCTCAAACCAGACATAGCTTTGGTAGATGTTAGATTAAAGTCCGAATCTGGGCTAGATCTTTGCCGAGAATTATTAAAAAAGATCTCTACACTAAAGGTAGTATTTTTTACAGCTTATGACGATGAGCACTATCTTTTTCAAGCTTTGAGAACCGGTGCTAGTGGATATTTACTAAAACAAGCCACCGGTGATGAATTGGTTTCCCAACTAGAAAGAGTGATGTTGGGAGAGATTGTAATTGATCCTAGTCTAGCTGGAAGAGTGGCGCTATCTGCAGCTCGGCTACATGCGGGAGAGTTTTGGCCAGGAGCTCATTTGGGGTTGACCCAAAGAGAAAGTGAAGTTTTAGAACTTATGGTAAAAGGCCTTACTAATCGCTCAATAGCACGTCAACTTATAGTAGGGGAAGAAACAGTAAAAACCCACGTTAGTTCTGTTTATAGGAAATTAGAAACAAAAGATCGTGCTCAAACAATAGCGGTGGCACTAAGAGAAGGTCTTTTTCGTTAGATTTTTATTGGTATTATCTTAAACGTAACTATTATGGAAACTTTCCCAAATTCAGATGGCTTTTTAAGAGATGTTGTTGAAATTATCTCCGCTCAATCAGACCTAAAAGAAATGCTTCAAGGAGTAGCACAATTAGTTGTAAAAGCTACTGGTTCAGATGTTTGTTTTGCTTATTTGATTGACGAAGCAAGACAAAAAGTAGTTCTAAGTGGAGCAACTCCTCCTTTTGACTCTTTAATAGGAAAGATAGAATTACTTTTAGGCGAAGGAATAGCAGGATGGGTGGCTAAAAATAGCACACTAGCTTTAGTACCTGATAAATGGAGTGATGAAAGATATCGCTATATTCCTGCTTTGAAGGGTGAAAATTTTGCTTCTTTGATTTCGGTTCCTTTAGTAAGTAGACATAAAAAAACAATTGGAGTAATAAATCTTCATTCTAGGAAAGTTGACTATTATTCTAATCAACATGTAAAACTGTTGAAAGATGTAGCTAATTTATTATCAAGCAGTGTGGAAAATGCCATTTTGTATTCTCGCTTAGCAGAACGAGAATCAGCTATGGGGGAGTTTGCAGCTCGTCTAACCCAAGCCCAAGAAAGCGAACGTAGACGCCTAGCAAGAGATATTCATGACGGTATCACTCAATGTCTTTTGAGTTTGTCTTATCGCTTAGATGCTGCTCAACAAGCTGTGGGTTCTAAAGAATTATCAGTAGTAGAGAATGAACTTGATGTAGCTAAAGGATTACTAAAAGCAGCGCTAGATGAAGCTAGAAGTGCAGTTAGTGGGCTTCGTCCAGGAGTTTTGGATGATTTAGGATTAGTTGCTGCTTTGGAAAGCCTATCTCGAGATATTCCTGAGATAAATATTGATATTTCTGCAGATTCTTGTAGGCTTGCTTCTCATATAGAAATGGCTATATACCGCATAGCACAAGAAGCAATCCAAAATATAGTCAAACATTCCAATGCCAAAAATGTAAATCTTAGTTTTTATTGTGATACCAAAGAAGCTTGCTTGGAGATATCTGATGATGGAAAAGGTTTTGATCCCCAAAAACTATCCCCAGAACCACTACATGGCTATGGACTTCAGGGCATGAGGGAAAGAGCAGAATTGATATCGGGACGTCTTAGGGTAACTTCTAATAGAAAAGGAACCACAATTTGTTTAAAGGTTCCGATAAGTCTTTAAATAAAAAAAGGGGTTTATTTATAAACCCCTTTTTTTATTTAAAAAATAACTTGTTTAGGAATTTTCCATCTCTTTGGTGTAAACACCTTTAGCTGCAGCAGAATTGCACTTAGCTCTTAGATATAGAGCTTTTTGTGCTTTTTCTACATTTGCATCATTACCAGCCCAAGTAGATAAAGCTGAGTCTTGAAGGGCTCTTCCGTAAGAATATGTTAATTTCCAAGGTAGATTTGCGCCTGTATTCATGGCATTCAAATGCTCGGTTGCCAATTGGTCAGCTTGTCCTCCTGAGAGCAAAACAATGCCAGGAACAGCCGCAGGAACATTTCGCAAGTAACAAGTAACAGTAGCACTTGCTACTTCGGAGACACTTGCTTGTCGGGGTGCATCTTTGCCAGCTACAATCATGCTAGGTTTCAACAGCATATGTTCAAGAGTTACGTTTTGGGCACGAAGTTGTTCAAAGACAATACTCAAAGTCTTAGATGTCACATCAAAACAACGCTCAAAACTATGACTACCATCCATTAAAACTTCAGGTTCCACAATAGGAACAAGACCGCCTTCTTGGCAGATGGCTGCATAACGAGCTAGGGCATTGGCATTGGCATTCAAACAAGCATAAGAGGGAATATTATCTCCTATGGTTATGACAGCTCTCCATTTAGCAAACCGAGCTCCTAGTTGATAATACTCAGCTACTCGTTCTTTTAGTCCGTCTAAACCTTCAGTAACTTTTTCGCCTTGAGTTTTGGCTAGATCTTTTGCACCAGTATCTACTTTGATGCCAGGTATGACTCCACTTTCTTCTAAGGCTTGAGGAAATGGTTTACCCTCTTTGGTTGATTGACGGATAGTTTCGTCATAAAGAATCGCTCCACTTATGAATTCGCTAATCCCGGGTGTGGTAAGTAGTGTTTGTCTATACGCACGTCTTGTTTCGGGAGTTGATTCGATTCCCAAATTAGCAAAGCGTTTAGAAATTGTAGCTACACTCTCGTCGGCCGCTAGGATACCCCTGCCATCTGCCACTAGGGCTTTAGCGGTTGACTCCAGTTCATTTGCGGTCATGCGCAGTTCCTCTCTCGCTGAAATTTATAATTGTTTTATTTTGCCAAAGATATTTCGACTTTTAGCAAAGATCTAGGAATTATTTTATTTTTCCAACATTTTTAGTATGTTGGGAATAATTTTAAGCTTTAAAGAATAATTTTAAACTTTAAATTGCCCTTTTTCTAGTTAATTTCACCAAATTATTGGTTCTATGAGTTCAAAGCTAGCAAAATTAGTTATATGTTCA